>DATKQA010000264.1:0-12690 GCA_035523835.1 Candidatus Sulfotelmatobacter sp. | reverse complement strand
ACCGCTGTCGGTTCATGGAGGCTGTGCATGTCCGCCGCAGAGATTTTCGCCGTCGCCCGCACCCGTCATGGTTGCCGCGGCCTTAACCGTCTTTTGCCGTGGCTGGCCGCGAGCGCCGCCGCCCTGGGCCTCGCCGCCGCGGTGACGCTCGCGCCCGCCGCGGCCGCGCCGGCTGCCGCACCGGCCGACGACCTCGCCGCGCCGGCGAGCTTCGCGCCGCTGGTGCGCCGCGTGGCGCCGGCGGTGGTCAATATCTCCTCGCTGATGAACCGGAACGGCGGCCGGGAAGAGCATGCCGGCCGCGTCTCGTCGGAAAGGGCCAGGACCGCGCTCGGCTCCGGCTTCATCATCGATCCCGCCGGCTATGTCGTCACCAACAATCACGTGATCGAAAACTCGACCGCCATCAAGGTCATCCTGAATGACGGCGAGGAGCATCCGGCGAAGCTGATCGGCGTCGATGCCAAGACCGACCTGGCGCTCCTCAAGATCGATGTCGGCCATCCGCTGCCGGCGGTGGCCTTCGGCGATTCCGAGGCCGCCAGCATCGGCGACTGGGTGGTCGCCGTCGGCAATCCCTTCGGCCTCGGCGGCACGGTCACGGCCGGCATCATCTCCGGCCGCGAACGCGACCTCAATCGCGGCCCCTACGACGATTTCCTGCAGATCGACGCGCCGCTCAACCGCGGCAATTCCGGCGGACCTCTGTTCAACGTCAAGGGCGAGGTCATCGGCATCAACTCCGCCATCGCCTCGCCGAACGGCGGCAGCGTCGGCATCGGCTTCGCCATTCCCGCCGCCCTGGCGCAGCCGGCCATCGCGCAGCTCAAGGCCAACGGCAAGGTGGTGCGCGGCTGGCTCGGCGTCAGCCTGGAGAAGGTGACGCCGGAAATGGCCGAGGCCGTCGGCCTCGACAAGCCGCGCGGCGCCATGGTGTCCGCCGTCACCGTCGATGCCCCGGCCGCCCGCGCCGGCGTGCAGCAGGGCGACGTGGTGGTGCGCTACGACGGCAAGGCGGTCGACAGCATGCGCGACCTGCCGCTCTTGATCGCCGAAACCCACGTCGGCAGCACGGTCGACATGGTGGTCTGGCGCAAGGGGCACGAGGTCAGCCTGCACGTGACCGTGGCGCGGCTCGAAGCAGCGGCGCTGGAGAGCGAGCATCAGGAGGAAGACGCCGCGGCGAGCGAGGTCGAGGCCTATGGCCTGGCGCTCGCCACCCTGACCGACGAGACCCGCAAGCAATACGGCGTCGCCAGCGCGGTGCAGGGCGTGGTGATCTCGGCCAAGCGCGACAGCGTGTCGGAGGGCCTGGAGCCCGGCGACGTCATCAAGAAGGTCGACGGCGAGTTCGCGCTGATGCCGGCGCAGGTCAAGCAGCAGCTCGAGCACCTGGCCCATAGCGGCCACAAGACCGTCCTGTTGCTGCTCAACCGCAAGGGCAGCGACCTGGTGGTCGGCTTCCGCCTTGCCAACGGCTGAAGCACGCGGCTAGCCGGCGGCGAGCGCCCGGTCGAGGAAGTCGAGCCGGTCCTGGCCCCAGAAGGGCTCGTCCCGATAGCAATAGGTCGGCGCGCCGAACACGCCGCGCTGGATTGCCGCGTCGGTATCCGCCTGGTATTCGTCGGCGACGGCGCGGCTTTCGGCGGCGCCGAGCAGCGCCTTGCCGTCGAGCTGCAACGCATCGGCCGCGGCGATCAAGGTCGCGGGATCGGCGAGATTGCGGTCCTCCGCCCAGACCGCCCGCAAGAGGGCATGGGCCAGGCCGAGCGCATCCAGCCCCTGCCGGCGCGCGGCGATGATCAGCCTTGCCGCCGGATCGGCGTCGGCGGGGAAGTAGGCCGGATGCAGGGTGAGCGGCATCTGCAGGTGCTCGCGCCAGCGCTTCAATTCGAACAGGCGGTAGTCCTGGCGCTGCTTCGCCCGCTGGCCGAGCGGCAGGCCGCCGGAGACGGGAAAGATCCGCATATAGTCCACCGGCTTGACGGCGATGCTGGCGCCGTGCCGCCTGGCGATCGCCTCGAAGCGGCGCGAGCCGAGATAGGTCCAGGGCGAAATCGGCGTGAAGTAGTAGTCGATATGTTTGGCCACGGCGGTGTCTCCCGCAGGCAGGCGGTGGGCGGCTCAGGCGATGGCCAGGCCTTTCAGGCGGCGGAACTGGGCGAGCGCGTAGGAATCGGTCATGCCGGAGACGAAGTCGGTCACCTGCAACAGGCGGCCATAGGCATCCTCGAAGCGCACCGGCACCGGCATCAGGCGCAGCAGCGCATCGCTCTTCGGCGACAGGCGGCCGTCCGGTCCGGCTTGCACGCGATCCTCGATGGCGCCGGTGAAGGCTTCGAGCAGGGTGACGATCACCTCGCCGCCGCCGATCTCGGTCTGATAGCGGTCGCGGGTCTGGAAGACGCGTTCGCTGGTGATGGCGGCGATCCCGGCCAGGGTGGCGCACTGCGGCACCAGGGCCAGAAGGTCCTGGCGCAGCGCGCCGTCCATGATCGCCGTCTCGCTGTCGCAGAACACCTGCACGACGGCCTCGATCAGGCGGCCGATGGCCTTGGCCCGGAGATAGCCGATCTTGCGCGGCGGCTCCGCCACGTCGCGATAGCGCGCCGGGGCCTGGCCGAGCAGCGCGATCAGCAGGGCCTCGGCCTCCGCGAAGCGGATGCGGCCGAGCTTGTAGCCGTCCTCGAGATCGACCACGCGGTAGCAGATGTCGTCGGCCGCCTCGACCAGGAAGGCCAGGGGATGGCGGCACCAGGCGAGGCCCTGCCGGCTTCGCCGGCGGAGCAGGCCGACCACCGCGGCGACGGCGTCGAAATGCGGCTTTTCCGCCTGGAAGAAGCCGAACTTCGCCAGCGCCGCATCGCCCGTGCGCGCCGCCGGCTCGACCGCCGCATCGCAAGGGTATTTGGTGAAGGTGGCGAGCGTCGCCGCGGTCAGCCGAAGCCCGCCCTGCTCGTGCCAGTTCTGCAGCCGCGTCAGGATGCGAAAGCCCTGGGCATTGCCTTCGAAGCCGGTGAAGTCGGCCCGCTCCGCCGGCGCCAGCGCCGCGAGCAAGGGCGCACCGCCGCGCGCATCCTGAAACCAGTAGCGGATCGTGTCCTCGCCGAAATGCCCGAACGGCGGATTGCCGATGTCGTGCGCCAGGCAGGCGGCGGAGACGATATGGCCGAAATCGGCGGCGGTGGCGAATTGCCCGAGCGCGGGATGGCGCTGCAGCATGGTCTGGCCGACGGCGGCGCCGAGCGAGCGCCCGACGGAGGAGACTTCCATCGAATGGGTGAGGCGGGTGCGCACATAATCGCTTTCCGGCAGCGAATGCACCTGGGTCTTGTCCTGCAGCCGCCGGAAGGCCGAGGAGAACACCACCCGATCCCAGTCCTTCTGGAAGGCGGTCCGCGCCGGCGCCCCGGGCTCGGCATCGCCGTGACCGAAGCGCTGGGTCGACAGCAGTTGGCGCCACTCCATCATGGCACGAGAGTGGCGGACAAGTCGGCGCTTCTGCAAGCGGAATGCGGTTGCTAATCTGCCGGCAGCCAGCCGGACGGGTTCATGCACCAGTTCACCGCCGCCGTTTTCGCCGCCACCTATCTCGGCATGGCCTTCGGGCGGGTTTCCGGCCTGACCCTGGATCGCACGGGGATCGCGCTGCTCGGCGCCGTGGCGCTGCTCGCCGCCGGCGTGTTGACGCCAACGGCCCTTGCCCACGCGATCGATTTCCCGACGCTCGCCATCCTCTTCGGCCTGATGATCCTGTCGGCGCAATTCGCCGCCGCCGGCTTCTACGACTGGTGCGCCGGCCGCATCGCCGCCTCCGCCGGCAGCCCGGCCCGGCTGCTCGCCCTGACCGTGCTCGTCGCCGGCGCGCTCTCGGCGCTGCTCGCCAACGACATCGTGGTCTTCGCCATGACCCCGCTGCTGTGCACCGGGGTCAAGGCGCGCGGCCTCGATGCGCGGCCGTTCCTGGCGGCGCTGGCCGGCGCCAGCAATGCCGGATCGGCGGCGACGGTGATCGGCAATCCGCAGAACATCCTGATCGGCCAGGTCGGCGGTCTCGACTTCTGGGCTTTCGCCGCGGTCTGCATTCCGCCGGCGCTGGCGGCATTGCTCATCACCTATGTCGCGGTGCGGATCGTCTGGCGCGCCGAGCTGGCGCCGACGGCGGGCGCGGCGCGCGCCGCGCCGCCGCCGTTCGACCGGACCCAGGCGGCCAAGGCCGGCATCGGCACGCTCGTCCTGATCCTGCTGTTTCTGACGCCGCTGCCGCGCGAGGTGGCGGCCCTGGTCGTTGCCGCCTGCCTGCTGGTCAGCCGCAAGCAGGTGACGCGCACCATCACCGCAGCGGTCGACTGGCATCTCATCCTGCTGTTCATCGGCCTGTTCGCGGTCAATGCCGCGTTCGATGCCACCGGCCTGCCGGGCCGCGCGCTCGCCTATCTCACCGCGCACGGTTTCCTGCCGGACCGGCTGGCGGTGATGGCGCCGCTCGCCATGGTGCTCAGCAACAGCATCGGCAATGTGCCGGCCGTGGTCATGCTGCTCAGCCTCTGGCAGCAGGCGCCGACCGGCGCGCTCTACGGCCTGGCGCTGCTCTCGACCCTGGCCGGCAATCTGCTGCTGGTCGGTTCGATCGCCAATCTCATCGTCGCCGAGCGGGCCGGCGCTGTCGGGGTGCGCTTCGGCTTCGCCGACCATGTCCGCGCCGGCCTGCCGATGGCGCTGGCCTCGCTTGCCCTCGCCACGCTATGGCTCGGCGCCGGCGGTTGGATGCCGTGGCATTGATGCGGTTGGCGGCATGACCAGTGCCGCGAAACTGGGCTAGGCTCGCCGCATGCGCAGTTGGCTCGTCGCCGTCGGCACCGTGGTGATCGGCATCTTCATCCTGCAGGCCGGCAACGGCCTGTTTGGCAGCTTCTTCGCGCTGCGCATGACCATCGAGCATTTTCCGACCGCGGTGATCGGCCTGGTGGTGACCGGCTATCCCCTCGGGTTCCTGCTCGGCTGCCTGTTCCTGCCGCGGCTGGTCAGGAGCGTCGGCCACATCCGCGCCTTCGCCGCCATGGCCTCGCTGCTCTGCTGCACCACCCTCGTCTTCGCCGTGCATATCGAGCCGCTGTTCTGGGGCCTGCTCCGCACCGTGACCGGCTTCGCCGCCGCCGGCCTCTTCATGGTCGGCGAGAGCTGGCTGGCCGAGAAGGCGACCAACGCCGCGCGCGGCAAGGTCTTCGCCCTCTATACCATCTCCAACATGACGGCGGTCAGCGCCAGCCAGCTCATGCTCGGCCTCGCCGATCCCTCCGGCTACGTCTTCTACATGATCACCGCCGGCCTGTTCGCCGCCTGCCTCATTCCGGTGGCGCTGACGCGCGCCTCCGAGCCGGCGCTGCCCTCGGTCGAGCCGCTCGGTCTGGTCGGCCTCTACCGGCTGTCGCCGGTCGCCGTGGTCGGCTGCATCGGCGCCGGGCTGATGAACACCGCCGTCGGCAGCATCGGCCCGGTCTATGCCAGCGCCATCGGCTTCGACCCCGCCGGGGTCGGCAGCTTCATGGCCGTGCTGCTGTTCGGCGGCATGCTGCTGCAATGGCCGATCGGGCGCCTTTCCGACCGCTGGGACCGGCGCTACGTGCTGCTGATGACGACGCTCGGCATGGCGCTCCTGGCGCTGGCCGTGGCCCTGCTCGGCCGGCAGTCGCGGCCGGCGCTGTTCGGCCTGCTGCTCTTCTACGGCGGCCTCGCCTATACGGTCTATCCGCTCTGCGTGAACCACGCCAACGACCATGCCGGGCGGAACCACGTGGTATCGGTCTCCGCCGGCCTGCTGCTGTCCTGGGCGGCCGGTTCCATCGGCGGGCCGACGCTCGCGACCCTGGCCATGGCCTACGCCGGACCTTCCGGCCTCTTCTTCTACGTGGCCGGCGTCGCGCTGCTGTTCTCGCTGTTCACGCTCTGGCGCATCGGCCGCCGCGCCGCGCTCCCGGCCGATCTGCGCGAGGCTTTCGTCGCCAAGTCGCCGACCACGCCGGCGGCGGCCGAGCTCAATCCGCGCGCCGGCCCGGCAGCACCTTGACGTAGATCACCTTGCCGTCGCCCGGACCGTAGAAATCCGCGAGCAGCGCGTCCTGGCGATAGCCGATGCGCAGATAGAAGTTGCGCGTCGGCTCGTACTGCGGCCGCGATGAGGTCTCGACATAGATGCGCGTGCCGCCGGCCTGGGCGATGGCTGCCTCGGCGCGCGCCATGATCTCGCGCCCCAGGCCGCCGCGCCGCCCGCTCTGGTGCACCGCCACCCAATAGAGGTCGAAGCTGGAATGGGTGCCGGCGATCGGCCCATAGCAGGCATAGCCCACCATCTTGCCGTCCGCCTCGGCGAAGATGAAGTGATAGCCGCTGGCGGCGCCGCGCCCGAGCCGCTCCTGCACCAGCTCCATGGCGACGTCGATTTCTTCCGCGTTGAAGAAGCCGCTGGAAGCGACGATGTCGCGCACCGCCGCGATGTCGCCCTGGTGCGGCTCGCTGCGCCAATGGATCCTGCGGTCGGCGGCCGCTTTGCTCACCCTTCTGCTCCGGCGTGGCTGAGATCGGCGATGATGCGGGCAACGATGTCGATCGACGCGAGGCCGCCGCGTGCCGCCGCGGCGGCGAAGCCGGCATCGGGCGAGAGGCAGGGATTGGCATTGACCTCCAGCACCCAGGGTTGGCCGGCGGCATCGACGCGGAAATCGACGCGGGCATAGCCGCGGAGGCCGAACAGGCGCCAGCAGGCGAGCGCGATTTCGTCGAGTGCCGCCAGCAGCGGCGCATCGCCCGGCGGCAGATCGAAGTTCCGCGGCGTATGGCTGTAGCCGAAGGAATCCTCCTGCCACTTCGCGGCATAATCGACGATGCGCGGCTTGCCCGGCGGAAAATCGACGAAGCACATTTCGGCGATGGGCAGCACCTGCGGCCCGCGCTCGCCGGCCAGCACCGCGACATTGAACTCGCGGCCCTCGACGAACTGCTCGACGAACCATGCGCCGCCGATGCGCCGCCGCCGTTTCCCGATCAGCGCCGGCAGCGCCGCATGGTCGTGCACCACCGCTTCGTCATCCAGCCCGATGGAGGCATGTTCGGCCACCGACTTGACGATCCAGGGACCGGTGCCCGGCGGCAGCGCGCGGCCGGCCTCCGCCGCGTCCTGCCAGGCGGGCGTGGCGATGCCCGCGGCGCGCAGCAGCCGCTTGGCCAGCGGCTTGGTGTTGGTGACATAGACGGCTTCCGCGCCGGACCCGGTGAAGGGCATGCCGACAACCTCCAGCATGGCCGGCACCAGATGCAGCAGCCGGCCGGTGCCGGCGAGCGATTCTACCAGGTTGAAGACGAAGGCGGGCCGTCTTTCCCCGAGTTGCCGCCGCGCCGCGGCGAGATCGAGCGAAACCGGCAGGCGGTAACTGTCGAGGCCGAGCCCGGCGAGCGCCGCCGCCACGGTTTCGGCCTGCTGCAGGGTGTCGGCGGCATCCGCGCCGGCGTCCGGACCGAGATCGTCCAGCATGATGGCGACCTGGCGCCGGCCGGCCGGCACGATGCGACCTATGCCGCGGCGGTGGCTTGGCTGATGCCGCCGTCGCGCACCCGCGCCAGCGCCGACGCGAGGATGCGGCCGAGCAACTGCTCGTAGGTCCATCCGGCCTGGAAGGCCATGATCGGCAGGTCGGACTTCACCGGCGACAGGCCGGCGAGCGGATTCACTTCCAGGAAATGCGGCATGCCATGCGCGTCGGAGCGGAGGTCGACGCGCCCGCCGTCGCGGCAGCCGAGCACACGCCAGGCCTGCAATGCCACGGCGCCGGCGCGCTGCGCTTCCGCGTCCGCGACCAGCCGATAGACCACCCGCGAGTCATATTCCTCCTTGTTCAGGTAGGAATAGACGCCCTGCTCGGCCTTGTCGGTCAGGATGACCTCCAGCACGCCGATCGCTTCGGCGGCCGCGCCGCTGCCGACGATGCCGACGGTGAACTCGCGGCCGGGCAGGAAGGTCTCGACCAGCACCGGCTGGCGGAAGCGCGCCAGCAGATCGCCGCATACGGCGGCAAGCTCGGCCGGACCGTCGGCGCGCGACGCCGGATTGATCCCTTTGCCGGAGCCCTCAGCGACCGGCTTGGCGAACAGCGGATAGGGCAGCGTGACCGCGGCGACATCGGCCAGCGACTCGACCACCGCGAAGGGTGCCGTCGGCACGCCGCGGTCGCGCACGACATGCTTGGTCATGCCCTTGTGCTGGGTCAGCGCCAGCACCAGCGGATCGGAAAAGACGTAGGGGATGGCATAGGCATCGAGCAGCGCCGGCACCTGGCATTCCCGGGCGATGCCGTGCATTCCCTCGGCGATGTTGAACACCAGGTCAAAGCGCTCGCCGGCGACCAGCCGCTTCGCCAGGTGGCGGAGGTTGCCGATGCGGTCGACCGCATGGCCAAGCGTGATCAGCGCCGCGGCAATCGCATCGATGGTGGCGGCGCTGTCGAACTCGGCGGTCTCCTCCATCCCGTAGCCTTCGGCCAGGTAGTCCGACCGCAGGTCATAGGTGAAACCGATGCGCATGGGCTTGCCCGTCCGCCCGCTACTCCGCCGCCACCGCGGCATAGTGCCGATCGGTGCCGAGCCGCCCCTCGGGATCGGTATAGCGATAGATGCGGCCTTCGAAGTTCCGCAGCACCAGATCTTCGCCGGCCTTGCCGACGACGTAGTCGGGGATGAGCGGGATCTTGCCGCCGCCGCCCGGCGCATCGACGACGAAGGTCGGCACCGCATAGCCGGTGGTATGGCCGCGCAACCCTTCGATGATCTCGATGCCCTTGTCGACCGGGGTGCGAAAATGCGCCGAGCCGGTGATCGGATCGCACTGGTAGAGGTAGTAGGGCTTCACCCGCCGCATCAGCAGGCCGTGCATGAGCCGCTTCATGACGGCGAGGTCGTCGTTGACCCCCTTCAGCAGCACGGTCTGGCTGCCGAGCGGGATGCCGGCGTCGGCCAGCCGGTCGCAGGCCTCGGTCACCTCCGGCGTCAGCTCGTCCGGGTGGGTGAAATGGATGCTGGCCCAGATGCGGTGCTTGCGCAGCATGCGGGCGAGAGCGGGGGTGATGCGCTGGGGCAGCACCACCGGCACCTTGCTGCCGAGGCGTACGAACTCGATGTGCTTGATGGCGCGCAGCCGGGTCAGCAGCCAGTCGAGCTTGTCGTCGTGGAGCGTCAACGGGTCGCCGCCGGAAATGAGCACGTCGCGCACTTCCGCGTGGGCCTGCAGATATTCCAGCGCCCGTTCCCACTGCGAGTTGCTGAAGCTGTATTCGCCGCCGGCCTCGCCCACCATGCGCGAGCGGGTGCAATAGCGGCAATAGGTCGAGCAGAAGCCGGTGGCCAGGAACAGCACCCGGTCGGGATAGCGGTGCACCAGGCCGGGGACGGCCGCGTCATGGTCCTCGCCGAGCGGGTCGTCCGCCTCGCCGGGGGCGCGGAAATATTCGCCGGGCACGGGCACATGGGTGCGGCGGATGCCCTGGGCGGGGTCGGTCTCGCTCAGCAGATGGGCGTAATAGGGCGTGATGCCGACCGGCAGCGATCCCGTGTGCTGGCGGATCGCCTGCTCCTCGTCCGGCGACAGGCGGATGATGCGGGCGAGCTCGCCGAGGTCCTTGATGCGGCGGCGAAGCTGCCAGCGCCAGTCGTTCCATTCGGCCTGGGTCGCCTCCGGGTAGAAGCGTTTCCTGAATGCCTGGACGGCGGGGCTGACGGGGAAGCGGTGGGTCTTGGGACGCCGCTTCTTGCTCGGCAGCGGCGGGAAGATGAACGGCGAGTTGTCGGTGATTTCGGTCGCGGTGCCGTCGCCGCGAAGGGGGCGTCTACTTGGAGGTTCGGCTTCGGCGACCTGATTCAACTCGTCCATCGAACGTGATCTCCTGGCGTGCTTGGCTCTCTGGCCCGACCGGCGGCGGTTCATTCCGCCAACGGTTCGTTCGACGGACGAGACCGGCGTATTGCCGTTTGCTGCACCGAGCGCTTCCGTCAGCGGGGAAGATAATCGCGGCCCCAGGCCATTTCCAGCGAAGATTGCAAATTTTCCGTAAATGTGCCGGCGAATGTTTGCCGTCGACAGTATTGCCGCCCGCCATGACTGAAGAACCGATTCGCCGCCGGCGACGGGAAGTCCCGTCGTTGCGGGCGAATCGAAATGCCGGCCGCGGCGAGATCGCGCTGCATCCCATCGCGTCGATCAGGCGCCGCCGCCGCGGACGCAGGAGCGGATCGCGGCACCGGCGGCGCGCGCCGCCCGCCGGCATGGCGAGTCGCGGCGCATCGGGGCGGCGACTCGCGCCGTCGCCGCGGCGTGGCGACGGCTTGATCGGCGCGGATGGCCCCCGTAAGGTGCCGCCATCAGGCCAAGCGGGCAGCGAAAGGGGCATGCGATGAAACTGTTCGATCTCACGGGCAAGGTGGCGGTGGTGACCGGCGGCAGCAAGGGCATCGGCCGGTCGATCTGCGAGAACCTGGCCGAGGCCGGCGCCAAGGTGGTGGTGTCGAGCCGCAAGCTCCCCGCCTGCGAGGAGGTGGTCGCCGGCATCAAGCGGGCGGGCGGCGAGGCCATGGCGGTCCCTGCCAACATCTCCGACAAGGGCTCGCTCGAGGCGCTGATCGCGGCGACCCGCAAGGCCTGGGGCAAGGTCGACGTGCTGGTCTGCAACGCCGCTTCGAATCCCTATTACGGCTCGATGTCGGGCCTCGGCGACGAGGTCTTCGACAAGATCATGCGCAACAACGTGCTGAGCAATCTCTGGCTCGCCAACCTGGTGCTGCCCGAGATGGTTGAGCGCAAGGACGGCGTCATCATCATCGTCTCGTCGATCGGCGGCCTGCGCGGCACCGGCGTGCTCGGCGCCTACGGCATTTCCAAGGCGGCGGATATGGCGCTGGTGCGCAATCTGGCGACGGAATGGGGGCCGCACAACATCCGCGTCAATGCCATCGCCCCGGGCCTGATCAAGACCGATTTCGCCAAGGCGCTGTGGACCAACCCCGAGCATCTGTCCCGCGCCGAGGGGCAGTCGCCGCTGCGCCGCATCGGCCTGCCCGACGATATCGGCGGCATCGCCGTCATGCTGGCAGGCAAGGCCGGCGCCTTCGTCACCGGGCAGGTGATCGTCGCCGACGGCGGCGCGACGATCGTCTGACCGGGCGGCCGGGCCGGGCGGCATGCGCCGGCGGCGGCGGTCCGCCGTTAGCCGCCTGCTAACCATTCGTTGTCAAAGATTTGAGATGCGGAGACAATCGGCCGCCCGACCGGCTCGCCGCGGGACCGGTTGATTCCCGGCGGCCATAGCGAAAGATGACGGTGCCATGAGCGAGGTTCATCCGGCAATTCTCTCCGGCGGCTCCGGCAGCCGGTTATGGCCGCTGTCGCGGGAACTCTATCCGAAGCAGCTCCTGCCGCTGACCGGCAAGCTCAGCCTGTTGCAGGAGACGGCGCGGCGGGTCGGCGATCCCGCGCGCTTCGCGGCGCCGCTGGTGGTCTGCAACCAGGAGCATCGTTTCGCCATCGCCGAGCAGCTTCGCGCGGTGGGTGCCGGGCCAAGCGCCATCCTGCTGGAACCGGAAGGGCGCAACACGGCCGCCGCCGTGGCCGTCGCCGCGCTGAAGATCGCCGAGTTGCATGGCGCCGAGGCGCTGGTGCTGGTGCTGCCGTCCGATCACCTGGTGCGCGACCTCGCCGCCTTTCTGTCCGCCACCGATATCGCCGTCGCCGCCGCCGCGGCCGGCATGCTGGTCACCTTCGGCATCGCGCCGGACAAGCCGGAAACCGGCTACGGCTATATCAAGCGCGGCGCCGGCGTCGCCGGCGTCGCCGGTGCCTATCGGGTGAGCCGCTTCGTCGAGAAGCCCGATGCGGCGACGGCGGCCGCCTATCTCGCCGCCGGCGACCATAGCTGGAACAGCGGCATGTTCCTGTTCCGCTGCGATCAGGTGCTCGATGCCTTCGCCCGGCTGGCGCCCGAGATCCTGGCGGCCTGCCGCCAGGCGCTGGCCGAAGGCACGAGCGATCTCGATTTCGTCCGCCTTGCCGCGGCACCCTTCGGCCGCGCCCCCGCGCTCTCCTTCGACGTGGCGATCATGGAGAAGACCGATCGCGCCGCCGTGGTGCCGGTGGAAATGGGTTGGACCGACGTCGGCTCCTGGTCGTCGCTGGCCGAACTCGGGCCGCATGACGCCGATGCCAATGTGCTGGTCGGCAATGTGGTGGCCGAGGCCTCGCATGGTTCCTACGTCCGCTCCGAGGGCCGGCTGACCGCCGTCTACGGCCTGCGGGACACCATCGTGGTAACGACCGACGATGCCGTGATGGTGGCGCCGAAGAGCGGGGCGCAGGCGATCAAGCAGCTTGTCGACCGGCTCAAGGCCGAAGGCCGCGGCGAGGCGACCAGCCACAACCGCCTGCACCGGCCCTGGGGCTGGCACCAGGTGATCGACGTCGGCGACCGCTTCAAGGTCAAGCACATCATGGTGAAGCCGGGCGAGAGCCTGTCGCTGCAGAAGCACTATCACCGGGCGGAGCATTGGGTGGTGGTGGTCGGCACCGCCGAGGTCACCCGCGGCGACGACGTGGTGCTGCTGCACGAGAACGAATCGATCTATATCCCGCTCGGCCATCAGCACCGGCTGCACAAT
>DATKQA010000263.1:0-5859 GCA_035523835.1 Candidatus Sulfotelmatobacter sp. | reverse complement strand
AAGCTGAAGTCGTTGCCGGACAGGATCATGCGGATGCCCATGCCGATATATTTGCTGAGGCCGGCTTCGGTATAGACGCCGCCCATCCCCGCCCACTTGCCGTGCTTGCGGCAGGCGGCGATGACGGCAGCATAGGCGCGTTCGATATCGGGATGCATGAACTGGCCGGGGATGCCCATCTCCATGGCCAGGTCGTTGGTGCCAATCAGCAGCACGTCTATGCCCGGCACCGCGGCAATCGCCTCGGCGTGGCGGATCGCCGTCGGGGTTTCCAGCATCACCACCGCCAGCATGTTGGCGTTGAAGGCCGCCGTCGCCTCGGCAAGCGGCACCGGCTGGAAATCGAACTGCGCCATGGCGCCGGCGACAGAGCGACGGCCGAGCGGCGGATAGCGCAGCCGGTCGGCCACCTCGCGCGCCTCCTCGGCGCTGTCGACGTGCGGCATAACGATGCCGAAGGCGCCGCCGTCGAGCGCGCGGGTCGCCATGTCGTACTGGCGGTTCGGCACGCGGACGATCGGCGAGATGCCGGCGCCCTTGGCGGCGACGGCAATCTGCACCGCCATGTCGAGCGTCATCGAATTGTGCTCGAGGTCGATGAACAGCCAGTCGAAGCCGCAGGTGCGCATGGCGGCGGCAATATCGACCGTGCGCGCCTGGCGCAGCCCGAGGCCGATGGCAAGCTGGTCCGCCTGCAGCCGCGCCCGTGCCGGATTGCTGATCTCGACCACGATACCCCTCCCCCGATTTGTCCTGACGGGCGCCACCGAAGGCGGACGCGCCGCGATTTCCCGTGTCGCCTGGCCGCCACCGACATAGAATATCGCGAAAATACCGCCGATCCAGCCAAGGAATGCAGGTTCATCCGATGCAGCAGCAGGCGATTCCCGCAGTGTTCATGCGCGGCGGCACCAGCAAGGCGATCATGTTCCAGGCGCGCGACCTGCCGTCCCGGCAGGCCGATTGGGACCCGATCTTTCTCGCCGCCATGGGCAGCCCCGATCCCTACGGACGACAGCTCGACGGCATGGGCGGCGGCGTGTCGTCGCTGTCGAAGATCTGCGTCCTCGCTCCCTCGGCGCGCGCGGACGCCGACATCGACTATACGTTCGCGCAGATTCTCATTCGCGAGCCGCGTGTCGACTACCGCGGCAATTGCGGCAACATGTCCTCCGCCGTCGGTCCCTTCGCCGTCGACGAGGGGCTGATCTCGCCGGCCGGCGACGATGCCGTGGTCCGCATCTTCAATACCAATACCCGGAAGATCATCCGCGCCAGCTTTCCGCTCGAAGGCGGGCGGACCCGCTATGACGGCGATCTCGTCATCCCCGGCGTCGCCGGCTCGGGCGCACCGGTCAAGCTGGATTTCGTCGAGCCCGGCGGCGCGACGACGGGTAGGCTGCTGCCGACCGGCCATGTCACGGATGTGCTCTCGGTGCCCGGCGTCGGCCGCATCGAGGTTTCGCTGGTGGATGCGGCCAATGCCTGCGTCTTCGTGCGTGCCGGCGATGTCGGCATGAGCGGCATCGAGCTGCCGGAGGCGCTGGAAGCCGATGCGGCGATGCTGGCCAGGCTGCAGGCGATCCGCATCGAAGGATCGGTCGCCATGGGCATCGCCGCCAATGCCGAGGAGGCGCGCAAGACCGCGGCGGTGCCCTTCATCGGCATTGTCCGCGAAGCGGTCGACGCGCCGCTGCTGTCGGGCGAGCACATCGCCGCCGGCAGCATCGACCTCACGGCCCGCTTCATCGCTTCCGGCCAGCCGCACCGGGCGCTGCCGCTGACCGCCTCGCTCTGCACCGCCGTCGCCGCGCGCATCGACGGCACCCTGGTCGCCGCCGTCCTGTCGCGGGCCGCGGCGGGACGCCCGGCCATCAACATCGGCATGCCGTCAGGCATTCTCACTGTCGGCGCCGACGTCATGCGGACGGAGGCGGGCTGGTTCGCGCAGAGCGGCTCGTTCTACCGCACGGCGCGTCGGCTGTTCGACGGCCGGGTCTACGTCCCGGCCTGATTCGCGCCGGCCATTCCACGAGGCATCGATGAGCGAGTCGCCATTCCAAACCCTGCACGAGCTGGTCAAGAAGGCGCGGCAGAATCTGAACCGCAACAATTGGGATTACCTGATCGGCGGGGCCGAAACCGAAACCACGCTGCGCCGCAACCGGCTGGCGCTCGACACCATCGCCTTCCGGCCGCGCGTGCTCCGCGACGTGAGCCGGATCGACGCCTCGACCAGCTTTCTCGGCCGCAGGTTGCGGCTGCCGGTCGTGCTGGCGCCGATCGGGTCGCTGGAACTGTTCGGCGCCGGCGGCGGCGCCAGCGTGACCAAAGCGGCACAAGAATTCGGCGTCGCGCATATGCTGAGTTCGGTCTGCGAGCCGGGGCTGGAGGCGGTGGCCGAGGCGGCGCCCGACGGCGTCCGCATCTACCAGCTCTATGCCCATGGCGATGCCGGCTGGGTCGATGCCATCGCGGCCCGCGCCGTCGCCGCCGGCTATGCCGCCTTCTGCCTGACGGTCGATACCGCCCTCTACAGCCGCCGCGAGCGCGACCTCGCCATCCGCAATTTTCGCCGCCGCAACGTACCCGGCCGGGAATACCAGCCGAAGCTTTCCTGGATCGACGTCGCCCGCATCAAGAGCAAGTTCAAAATCCCGCTGGTGCTCAAAGGCATCGCCACGGCGGAGGACGCCGAGCTCGCCGTCGAGCACGGCGTCGACGTGATCTATGTCTCCAACCACGGCGGCCGCCAGCTTGACCACGGCCGTGGCGCCATGGAGGTGCTGCCCGAAGTCGTTGCCGCCGTCGCCGGCCGCGCCCGGATCATCATCGACGGCGGCTTCAACCGCGGCACCGACGTGGTCAAGGCGCTTGCCGCCGGCGCCGACCTCGTCGGCATGGGCCGCATGGAATGCATCGGCCTCGCCGCCGGCGGCCAGGCCGGCGTGGTGCGCATGCTCGAGCTGCTGGAGCACGAGGTGCAGACCTGCCTCGGCTTGCTCGGCGTGACCCGCTGGTCGGCGCTCGACACGTCCTATCTGCATCCGGCGACGGCGGTTGCTGCCGCGGCGACGCTCGGCGCCTTTCCGCTGCTCAACCTGGACGAATCGAGCTTCTACTGACGCCGGCTCAGTCCGCCGCGTCGATGAAGGCGACGATGCGGGCCAGGGTGGCGGCATCCTGGGCGATCAGGCGATGGCCCAGCCCGTCCATCAGCGCGAGCTTCGCGCCCGGCCAGAGGCCGCGCAGCCTTTCCGCATCGGCCGCCGGGCACTGGTCGTCGTCCAGGGAATGCACGAAGAGCGCCTTCGCTTGCAGCGAGGGCACGGCCGCCGCCATATCGAATACCGGCTCCGCCGCATCGGGGCGCGCGGCGTAAAGTTCGGCCGCGCGATCGATCACCGCCTGCGGCACGCCGGCCCGCTTGGCCCGGGCCCAGCGATTTGCCGCATTGGGAAGCGGCGTCGCGACCAGTGCGATGCGGCCGATCGGCAGGCCGTTCACCATGGCCGCCACGCTCGCCGGGCAGCCGAAGGAATGGGCCACGATCGAATCGATCGGGCCGAGCGACCTGGCCACGGCATCTATCGCCGCGGCTGCGGATTTCAGCGAAGGGTCCTCGGCCGGCGAAAAGCCGTGCCCCGGCAGGTCGAGCGCCACCACGGCGCGGCCGATCTCGGCGAATTTTTCCGCCAGTGCGCCCCACAGGCAATTGTCGTCGTCCCAACCGTGCACCAGCAGGGTGGCGCGGCCGGCGCCGAACCGCCAGGCCTTCACCCCGCCCTGGGGCGTGGCCACGTCACGCTCCTCGGCGCTCCGCAATGCCTCGGCGAGCCGCGGTCGAATCCGTCGCTTCGGCCGCGTCAGCGCCTCGATCAGATCCGCCGCATCGGCATCCAGCTCATCTGCATCCGACCGTTCCATATGTGCCCCCGGGCGATCTGCTACGAAAACCGTGCCAGGCCCGCCGTCGCAGCCGCGAAGTTCCGCTGCATGCTAGCGGCCGACCGGCCGGGGTGAAAGCTTCGTTCGACAGCGCGAAAAATCGCTGACGGTGCGCGCAATGCGCCACCGGCGCGCGGGAGGTGCAGGCCCGGAACCAGGCGCCGGACCGCGGTTTTCGCTGCAGAAGCGAATGTTATAGTTGCAATCCCGGTACAATTATTAACCTAAGCTCGTCCTGGACATTCTCTCAATACAAGTAATATGATTTTAGGAGAATACTGCACGCAGCTTGCGTCTCTCTGATACACGAACGGAAAAAGCGGCAAGGGGTAGGGAGATGTCTAAAGCATAAGTGGAGTGCTGCATGTCGCAGAACCGCATATTGATCGTTGACGATCAAAAAGCTATTGCCGAAGTGATTGCCAAGATTGCCGAAAGCTGCGGTTATAGTACCGAAATTACCACCGACGCCACCTGCGTTCTCGACCGGGTCGAGGACTGGACCCCGACGCACATCATTCTCGATTTGAAAATGCCGGGGGTGGACGGCATCGAGGTGCTGCGGCATCTGGCAGCGCGCAAGTGCCAGGCGCGGATCATCATTGCCAGCGGCGCCGGCGGCAAGGTGGTGGACGTCGCCCGCCAGCTCGGCGTCGAGCGCCAGCTCGATCTCGCCGCCACGGTGCTGAAGCCGTTCCGGCGCGACGAAATGCGGGCGCTGCTCGAACGGCTGAAAGTCGACGACTGGTGCACGCCGAGCGCGTTGATGGCGGCGATCGACAATGGCGAGATGATCCTCGCCTACCAGCCGAAGATCGATCTCGCCTCCCGCGTGGTGGTCGGCTTCGAGGCTTTGATCCGCTGGCTGCATCCGCAGCGCGGCCTCATTCCGCCGGACATGTTTCTGCCCACGGTCGAGGAGAACGGCCTGATCGAGCAGCTCACCGACGCCGTGGTCGACATGGTGATCGCGCAGCTCACGGCCTGGGGCGAAGCATACAACGGCCGCATCGCGCTCAATCTTTCCAACCGCGGCCTGCGCGACATGAGCTTTCCCGACCGGCTCGCGCTCGGCTGTGCGGCGGCCAGCGTCGATCCCGAGCGCATCGAGCTCGAATTGACCGAGAGCAGCGCCATGGCCGATCCGGCCATGACGATGGACATCCTGAGCCGGCTCAGGCTCAAAGGCTTCTGGCTGTCGCTTGACGACTTCGGCACCGGCTTTTCCTCGCTGAGCCGGCTCGCGCGCCTGCCGTTTTCCGAGATCAAGATCGACAAGTCCTTCGTGCAGGATTGCGCCACCTCGCAGGAGTCGCGGCTGATCGTCAAATCCATCATCGACCTCGCGCACAATCTGAATCTGCGGGCGGTCGCGGAAGGCATCGAGAATACGGCGATCCAGGAGATCGTCACCGGCCTCGGCTGCGACATGGCGCAGGGCTATTACATCGCCAAGCCGATGGCGGCGGAGCGGGTGCTGGAATGGCTCGGCGATTGGGGGCGGCGCAGCCAGACGATCCACGCCAAGCAGGCCGCCATGCCCGCGGAGCCCGAGGCGCCGGCCGCCAGCGCGCCGCTCTGGACCATGACCTACGACGGGTCCGACGAGCTCAGGACCGGTCTCGCCCAATTGCTCCAAGAGCGCATGAACCCTTTGTGGGACCTGGGGCGCAATTCGCTGCTCGGCTGGCGCATCACGCACGGCGGCATCGATGTTCTGATGGTGCCCTACCGGCGGATCGTCGATCACTTCGGCCGCTCGCGGCGCCTGATGCAGGGCCGCCGGCTCATGGGGCACGGCACCTTCGAGATGGCGCGTGAACTGATCCGCGGCGCCTCCGTGCATATCCCGCTTCCCTTCTGCATCGGCGACAGCGAACCCGGCGCGGTGCCGCCGAGCGTGCTCGAGCA
>DATKQA010000262.1:0-9236 GCA_035523835.1 Candidatus Sulfotelmatobacter sp. | reverse complement strand
GACCAACGTGCTCGGCATCAAGGGCGCGGGCGAGGCCGGCTCGGTCGGCGCGCTGGCGGCGGTGATGAACGCGGTGGTCGATGCGCTGGCGCCGCTCGGCATCAGCCACATCGACATGCCGGCGACGCCGCTCAAGGTCTGGCAGGCGATCCAGCAGGCCGGCCGCCGCTAGGGCCGGTCTCGATCATGTGATCGCCGCGGCCCGGAGCATTGCGTCATGCTCTCGTCGCTTTGACGCGATAAGCTGCTTTCCGTTTTCCGCTTCCCGGGAGATTGTCATGGACGAGACCAAGCTGACGGCGCGGCTGCCCAATCTGGAAGTCGAAATCATCCGCCGCGAGGATGCCGCGGCGAATGCCGAGATGCTGACGCTCAATTTCCGCGCCGTGCCCTCCTTCGAAGCCTTCGGGCGCTATCTCCTGGGCCCGGTTTCGGCGGCGAAGCCGCTGGCGGAAGCGGGACCGCTCGGCCTCTGGTTCGATCTCTGGCGGCAGGCCTGGACGCCGTGGCTCGAAGCGGCGGCGGCGATGCGGTCAGGCGCCGAGCGGCAGGCCGCGGCGACGCCGTCCGAGCTTGCGGACAAGGCCGAAGCGCGCGCGGCCGAAGCGCCGGCGCCGCAATTCGCCGCCGGCTGAAGCGCACCGCCGGCGCGAGGAATATTCCGAGAGGAATATTCGCCTCAGGCTGTAGCGGGGAGTTCTTCGGCTTCGTGGCCGAGCGCGGCGAGGGCGGTCTGCACGATGTGGGGGGCGTTGAGGCCGGCGGCGTCGTACATCTTCGGCGCCGCGTCGTGCTCGATGAAGCGGTCGGGCAGGATCATCGGCCGCACCTTCAGCCCGTGGTCGAGCAGACCCTGGCTCGCCAGGAAGTGCAGCACATGCGCCGCGAAGCCGCCGATCGAGCCTTCCTCGACGGTGATCAGCACCGCGTGCTCCAGCGCCAGCCGGCGCACCAGGTCCTCGTCCAGCGGCTTGGCAAAGCGCGCGTCCGCCACCGTCGTCGACAGGCCCCGCGCCGCCAGGTCCTCCGCCGCCTTCAGCGCCTCCGCAAGCCGCGTCCCGAGCGAGAGGATCGCCACCGCCGTCCCCTGCCGCAGGATGCGCCCCTTGCCGAGCGCCAGCACCGCGCCCCGCGCCGGCAGCTCGATCCCCACCCCCTCGCCGCGCGGATAGCGCACCGCCGACGGCCGGTCGTCGATCGCCGCCGCCGTCGCCACCATGTGCACCAGCTCCGCCTCGTCCGCCGCCGCCATCACCACGAAGTTCGGCAAGGTCGAGAGATAGGTGATGTCGAACGCCCCGGCATGGGTCGGACCGTCCGCCCCCACCAGCCCCGCCCGGTCGATGGCAAAGCGCACCGGCAGGCTCTGGATCGCCACGTCGTGCACCACCTGGTCATAGGCCCGCTGCAGGAACGTCGAATAGATCGCCGCAAACGGCTTGAACCCCTCCGTCGCCAGGCCCGCCGCAAACGTCACCCCGTGCTGCTCCGCGATCCCCACGTCAAAGCAGCGCTCCGGAAAGCGCTGCTGGAACAGGTCAAGCCCCGTCCCCGACGGCATCGCCGCCGTGATCGCCACGATCTTGGGGTCTTGCGCCGCTTCCGCCATCAGCGCGTCGGCAAACACCTTCTGATACGCCGGCGCGTTCGATTTCGCCTTCGCCAGCGCCCCGGTGATCACGTCGAACTTGCCAACCCCGTGGTACTTGTCCGCCGCCGCCTCCGCCGGCGCATAGCCCTTGCCCTTCTGCGTCACCACATGGATCAGCACCGGGCCGTCGTTCTGCGCATCCCGCACGTTCTTCAGCACCGGCAGCAGGTGGCCCAGGTTGTGCCCGTCGATCGGGCCGATGTAGTAGAACCCCAGCTCCTCAAACAGCGTCCCCCCGGTCACAAAGCCGCGCGCATATTCCTCCGCCCGCCGCGCCGCACGCTCCATCGGCCGCGGCAGCAGCCGCGCCAACTGCCCGCCGATCCGCCGGAACCCCCGGTACGAGCGCGACGAGATCAGCCGCGACAGATAGGCGCTCATCGCCCCCACCGGCGGCGCAATCGACATGTCGTTGTCGTTCAGGATCACGATCAGACGGCTCTTCATCGCCCCGGCGTTGTTCATCGCCTCGTAGGCCATGCCCGCCGACATCGCCCCGTCGCCGATCACGCACACCACGTTGTTCGTCCGACCCGCCAGGTCGCGCGCCACCGCCATCCCCAGACCCGCCGAGATCGAGGTCGAGGAATGCGCCGCCCCGAACGGGTCGTAGACGCTCTCGCTCCGCTTGGTGAAGCCCGACAGGCCGCCGCCCTGGCGCAGCGTGCGGATCCGACCCCGCCGGCCGGTCAGGATCTTGTGCGGATAGGCCTGGTGGCCCACGTCCCACACCAGCCGGTCCGTCGGCGTCGCAAAAATATGGTGCAGCGCAACCGTCAGCTCCACCACCCCCAGCCCAGCCCCCAGATGCCCCCCGGTGATCGACACCGCGTCGATCGTCTCGCTGCGCAGCTCGTCCGCCAACTGCCGCAGCTCCTCCGCCGTAAACACCCGGATGTCAGCCGGCTCGTTCACCCGGTCCAAAAGCGGCGTCTTGCCCGTCTGCGATGCCAATGCCTGCTCCTCGCTCAGCTCCGCCGCGTCACAACATACGCAGCAATCCGACACAAAACCTCGCCCCTCACACCAAATAAATCAAGATGTTGTGACGCGCGATGGGATAAAAAGCCGGCTCGCGCGCGCGCGCCCTCGAGACCCAGCAGGGAGACGAACGTCGCTTTGCCGGCCGCAGCATCCTTGCCGACGCGCTTGCCAACCTCCGCCGCCGTGCCTTCCGCGTCCAGGAGGTCATCGGCGATCTGGAATGCCAACCCCAGATCCTGTGCATAAGCCCGCAACGCTTGACGTGCCGCCCCGGTTGCGCGGCCGAGGATCGCCCCCGCCTCGCAGGAGAAGCCGATCAGGGCGCCGGTCTTGAGTTGCTGCAGCCGCGTGATGGCATCGAGATCGAGACTCTGGTGTTCGGCGGCGAGATCGATGGTCTGGCCGCCGACCATGCCCTGGCCGCCCGCGGCGAGCGCAAGGCTCTGCACCAGTTCGACCCGCACCGCCGGATCCTCGTGCGTCGCGGGCGCCGCCAGCACCTCGAACGCGAGGGTGAGCAGCGCGTCCCCGGCCAGCACCGCCGTCGCCTCGTCGAACGCCTTGTGCACGGTCGGCCGGCCGCGGCGCAGGTCGTCGTCGTCCATGCAAGGCAGGTCGTCGTGCACCAGCGAGTAGCCGTGCACCAGCTCGATCGCCGCGGCGACGCGCTCGGCCGAGCCCGGCGCGACGCCGAACAGTTCCGACGACGCCAGCACCAGGAGCGGCCGCAGCCGCTTGCCGCCGCCGAGCACGGCATAGCGCATGGCCTCGAACAGGCGCGCCTCGGCGCCGGCCGGCCTCGGCAGCAGCGCGTCGAGCGAGGCTTCCGTCGTCGCCGCCGTCTCCTTGAGCACTTCAGTCAGGTCCTTCACGGGCGATCCTGCCGTTTCGCATGTCGCGCGGCGCGCCGCGAGGGACATGCGCGGACCACCGGTTCATCAGCGAGAAGAGAAGACAATCGGAAAGCTCTAGTCGTCGCCGGCCGCGGCTTCCGCCTTGGCGCGAAGCTGGATCTGCGTCATGGCCTGTTCCACGTGCCGGGAGAAAACGTGCTGCGCCGGACGCTGGCGCTCCAGGCCGATTTCCGGAACCATCGCCCCCGTGGTGGCAATGCCGCGCAGGCCCTTGGCGAGGAGCTTGAGGGGATGGCGCACCGCATCGTTCACCGCGGTCGCCTCGTAGCCGCAATGCACCATGCAATCGGCGCATTTTTCGTAGTTGCCGGTGCCGTAGCTGTCCCAGTCGGTGCCTTCCATCAGTTCCTTGAAGGTCCCTACATAGCCTTCGCCGAGCAGATAGCAGGGCCGCTGCCAGCCGAAATAGTTGCGCGTCGGATTGCCCCAGGGCGTGCAGCGGTAGGACTGGTTGCCGGCGAGGAAATCGAGGAACAGCGAGGATTGGCTGAAGGCCCAGCGCCGGCCGCCGTTGCCGAAGCGGAAGACATCGCGGAAGAGCTGCTTGGTGCGCTGGCGCGTCAGGAAATGCGCCTGGTCCGGCGCGCGTTCGTAGGCATAGCCGGGCGAGACGGTGATGCCGTCGACGCCCATGGCGGTGACCTCGTCGAAAAAGCGCGCGGTGCGCTCGGGCGCCGCCGTCGAGAACAGCGTGCAGTTGATATTGACCCGGAAGCCGCGCGACTTGGCGAGGCGGATCGCCTCGACCGCGCGGTCATAGACGCCGCTCTGGCAGACCGACTCGTCATGCGCCTCGCGGTCACCGTCGAGATGGATCGACCAGGTGAAATAGGGACCGGGCTTGAACAGGTCGATCTTCTTTTCCAGCAGCAGCGCGTTGGTGCAGAGATAGACGAATTTCCGCCGCGCGATCAGCCCGGCGACGACCTGGTCGATCTCGCGGTGCAGCAGCGGCTCGCCGCCGGCGATGGAGACCACCGGCGCGCCGCATTCGTCGGCCGCTTCCAGGCACTCGGCGACGCTCAGCCGCTGGTTCAGGATGGCATCGGGATAGTCGATCTTGCCGCAGCCGGCGCAGGCCAGATTGCAGCGGAACAGCGGCTCCAGCATCAGCACCAGCGGATAGCGCTTCACGCCGAGCAGATGCTGCTTCAGCACATAGAAGCCGACGCTCGCCTGTTGTCGAATTGGGATGCCCACACTTGCCTCGTTGTTTTCGTTCTACGTCGCCTTGCCGCGCGCGCTCAGCGCACCGGCTCCACCTGCTTGCCGGTCAGTTGCGGCGGCAGGCGGAAGTGCATCCGCTCCTCCTGGCCGGACAGCACGGAAATCTCGATCGCCGAGCGGCTGGCCAGGGCCTCGATGAGCTCCTGCACCAGTTGTTCCGGGGCCGAGGCGCCGGCGGTGATGCCGAGCCGCTCCACCCCGTCCAGCCAGCGCCAGTCGAGCGCCGCGGCGTCCTCGATCAGGTAGCTCGGCACGCCGCGCTGCTCGGCGATCTCGCGCAGCCGGTTCGAATTGGAGCTGTTCGGCGAGCCGATCACCAGGATGGCATCGACCACCGCCGCCAGATCGTGCACGGCGCGCTGGCGGTTCTGCGTGGCGTAACAGATGTCCTTGGTGTCGGGCCCGACGATCTTGGGAAAGCGGCTCTTCAGGGCATCGACCACCTCGCGCGCATCGTCGATGCTGAGCGTGGTCTGCGTGACATAGGCGACCTGGTCGGGATCGGATACTTCCAGCCGGTCGACCTCGTCCGCCGTCGACACCAGATGCACGGTGCCGGGAATCTGACCCATGGTGCCGACCACTTCCGGATGCCCGGCATGACCGATCAGGATGACCTCGCGGCCGGAACGCGCATAGCGCCGTCCTTCGAGATGCACCTTGGTGACCAGCGGGCAGGTGGCGTCGATCACCTGCAGGCGGCGGCCGCCGGCGGCGTCCTCCACGGCGCGCGAGACGCCGTGGGCGCTGAAAATGGTCACTGCTCCGTCCGGCACCTCGTCCAGCTCCTCGACGAAGCAGGCGCCCTTGGCCTTCAGGCTCTCGACGACGTGCCGGTTGTGCACGATTTCGTGCCGCACATAGACCGGCGCGCCGAATTTCTCGAGGGCGCGCTCGACCACTTCGATCGCTCGTTCCACTCCCGCACAAAACCCGCGCGGCTGAGCCAGGACAACTTGCATGACGATTCCGATGGATTCAAGATTTCGCGTGTAACTTCAACATTTTACGGCGGACAACTACACGCTGTCGTCGGATTTCGAAGATATATTAACTCTATAGCGTCCGATCGAAAGGACAAGTGGCAAAAAGGTCGCGCATATTACCGATTCTCGACTTCCAGTCAATTTTCGGACCGCATGCTCCGGGTTTCGGCTAATTCCTGGCTGTTGCGGCAACCCCGAATCGGCAGGGCGATGACAACCAACAAAACACGAGCCGGATCGTTGCCGCGCCTGCCGCCGTTGCCGCCCTATTTTCTATTGCGCCGCACACCAGGATATGCTCACTCCGCCCAAGCAGAGGCGACGAGCGACTGGACAATGCCGCCCGGCCGTCCCATCTCGCCTCGAGCTTACGCGTCTCAATCTTGCGCAATGTCGCCCAGGACGGTCGCCATCGTGTTCGCATCAACGGCCTATTTCGGCACCGGTATCGCCGTCGCGTCGCTCGTCTATGGCGCGGCGTCGCTCTGCCTGCTGGCGGCGCTGCCGCGCCGACGCGCGCCGTCGGCTGCGGCACAACCGCCGATTACCGTGCTGAAACCGGTCTGCGGCCTCGACCCGGCGCTGGAAGCCAATCTGCGCAGTTTCTGCGAACAGGACTATCCGGAATTCCAGGTCCTGTTCGGCGTGCGCGACGCGAAAGATCCGGCGATCCCGATCATCGAGCGCCTGATCGCCGACTATCCCGCGCGCGGCGCGGCGCTGGTCATCGATCCCCGCGTCATCGGCAGCAACTACAAGATCGCCAATGTCGCCAACATGCTCGACAAGGCCAGGCACGATATCCTGGTGATCGCCGACGCCGACTGCCGCGTGGCACCGAATTATCTCGCCGATCTGGCCGCCTGCTTCGCCGACCCCGAAGTCGGCGCCGCCACCTGCCTCTATCGCGGCGTGCCAGCGGAGCACAGGCTGGCCGACCGGCTCGGCGCCATGTTCATCAACGAATGGTTCGTGCCCTCGGTCCTGGTCGCGCTCCGCACGCAGCCGCTGCGCTATTGCTTCGGCGCGACGATGGCAGTCCGTCGCCGGGCGTTGGCGGCAATCGGCGGCATCGAAGCGCTTGCCTCCTACCTGGCCGACGACCATATGCTGGGCCGGCTGGTTGCCGCCAAAGGATTCCGGATCGCGCTCTGCCCGCATATCGTCGAGATCGCCGTGGCCGAGCCGGACCTGACGGCGCTGTTCCGCCACGAACTGCGCTGGGCCCGGACCATGCGCACGGTGCAGCCGATCGGCTATGCCGCGAGCTTCCTGACCGACGTCCTGCCCTTGACGCTCGTCGGCGGGCTGCTCTCGGACTCGGTGGCGACGACCGCCGTGGTCGTCGGCCTCGCGTTGCTGCTGCGCCTCCTGATGCACGCCACGGCACGGGCCAGGCTCGGCCTGGCTGGACCGACGCATTTCCGGCTGGTTCCGCTGCGCGACTTGTTGACCTTTGTCGTCCGCGCGGCCAGCTTCATCGGCCGCAGCGTCGAATGGCGCGCCGCCACCTTCCATGTTCATGCCGACGGGCAAATGGTCGTCCGCCATTAGAACCTTAGAACCGGAGTAGCCGATGAAGACCCTGTTCCTCAATCCCCCGTCCTTCGAAGGCTTCGATGGCGGCGCCGGTTCGCGCTACCAGGCCAAGCGCGAGGTCCGCTCGTTCTGGTATCCGACCTGGCTGGCCCAGCCGGCGGCGCTGGTGCCGGGCAGCAAGCTGATCGACGCGCCGGCGCGCGGCCTGAGCCTGGAACAGGTGCTGCCCTACGCCAAGGACTACGAATTGCTCGTCATGCACACGAGCACGCCCTCGTTCCATGCCGACGTCAAGGTGGCGGAAGCCTTCAAGCGGGCCAACCCGAAGCTGCTGATCGGCGTGGTCGGCGCGCATGTCGCCGTGTCGCCGGAGCCGTCGCTGCTCGCCAGCGACGCCATCGACTTCGTCGGCCGCAACGAGTTCGACTTCACCATCAAGGAGGTGGCGGAAGGCCGGCCGCTCGGCGAAGTGGCCGGCCTGAGCTACAAGGTCGACGGCAAGGCCGTGCACAATCCCGAGCGTGCCATGATCGAGGACATGGACACGCTGCCCTGGGTGGTCGACGTCTACAAGCGCGACCTGGTGGCCGAGGACTACTTCAACGGCTACATGCTGCATCCCTATCTCTCGCTCTACACGGGGCGCGGCTGCAAGTCGCGCTGCACCTTCTGCCTCTGGCCGCAGACCATCGGCGGGCACAAGTACCGCGTGCGCAGCGCGGCCAACGTGGTCGCCGAGATCGCCCATGCGAAGGAGCTGTTTCCGCAGGTGAAGGAGTTCTACTTCGACGACGATACCTTCACCGACGACCGCCCGCGCGTGGAGGAGATCGCCCGCGGCCTCGGCAAGCTCGGCGTCACCTGGTCCTGCACCGCCAAGCCGAACGTGCCCTACGAGACGCTGAAGGTGATGCGCGAGAACGGGCTGCGCCTGCTGCTCGTCGGCTATGAATCCGGCAACCAGAAGATCCTGCACAACATCAAGAAGGGCATCCTGATCGAGAAGGCGCGCAAGTTCGCGGCGGACTGCAAGAAGCTCGGCATCACCGTGCACGGCACCTTCATCGTCGGCCTGCCCGGCGAGACCAAGGAGACGATCGAGGAGACCATCCGCTATGCGCAGGAGGTCGACCCGCACACGATTCAGGTGTCGCTGGCGGCGCCCTATCCCGGCACCGAACTCTATCGCCAGGCGATCGCCGAGGGCTGGCTGCACGAGAACAGCGAGCACCTGGTCGCGACCGAAGGCTTCCAGATCAGCTCGCTGCAATATCCGCATCTCTCCAGCGCGGAGATTTTCGAGGCGGTGAAGGTGTTCTACAAGCGCTTCTACTTCCGCCCGCGCAAGATGGCGGAGCTCGCCGTCGAGACCTTCTCGAGCTTCGAGATGATGCGGCGGCGCGCACGGGAAGGCCGCGAGTTCTTCCATTTCCTCGGCAAGCGCGAGAACCACGCCTGAGCGGCGGCGCCGACGCGCTGGCCCGGCGATGACGCCGACAGCCGACCGGTGAAGTTCCGTATCGGATTCGCCCTGGCGACGCTCGCCGGCGTGCTGATCGCCTGCGGCCTCGTCGCCTACGAGGGCGTCGGCCAGGTCTTCAGCACCCTGGCAACGATGGGCTGGGGCTTCGTGCCGGTCTTCGCCGTGCATCTTCTGCAGCTTCTGCTCTCGGGTCTCGGCTGGCAGCCGCTCATGCGGCCCTGGCCGCGTCCGCTTGGCCTCCTCTGCGTGCTCCGCTGGATTCGCGAATCGATCAACGGCCTGCTGCCCGTCGCCCATGTGGGCGGCGAAATCTTCGGCGCGCGGCTGTTGTTCTTCCGCGGCACGCGCGCCGACGTCGCCGGCGCCAGCGTCGTGCTCGACGTCACCGTCGAACTGGTGACGCAGTTGATCTTCACCATGGCCGGCATCGGCCTGCTGCTGCTGCACCGGCG
>DATKQA010000261.1:0-3147 GCA_035523835.1 Candidatus Sulfotelmatobacter sp. | reverse complement strand
CAGACGCCGCCGAGCCGCGACAACAGGCGGACCCGGCGCCGCGCCAAGAGGGCGCCGGCCCGTCCGGTCAGGATGGCATAGGCGCTGTCGGAGACCGCCGCCACCGCCATCGCCGTGCCGCCGAGCAGCGCCACCTGCGCCACGTAGCTGCCGTGCGGATCGATGAATTGCGGAATGAAGGCGCCGAAGAAGAGCAGGGTCTTCGGATTGCTGAGCGATACCAGCAGGCCTTGCAGGAAGAAGCCGCCGGGCGGCTTCGGCGCGCGCGCCGCCGCCTGCGGGCTGCCGGAAGAACGCAACAGCTTCCAGCCGAGCCAGACCAGATAGACGGCGCCGGCAAGGCGCAGCCAGTCGAACCACCAGCCCATGGTGGCGATGACCGAGGTCAGCTCGACGGCGAGGATGCCGATGATGATGGCCAGGCCGAGCTGGGTGCCGGCGACGTTCAGCAGCCCGGCGCGGCTGCCGTGGGTCAGGCTGTTGGCGACCACCAGCGTCACGGTGGGCCCGGGAATCAACACCAGGATGACGACGGCGAGACAATAGGCGAGATAGAGTTCGATCGGCATGCGAGGCTCCGGCATGGCAAGGCGACGCCATTATCATAGCCGAACGCCGCTATAGCCGAACGCCGCGCCGGTCGCTGCGCCGGGCGCAAAGACAAGCCCCGCCGCAGCGGCGCTTGTCTTTGCGGGATCGCCGCCCCGGGGCGCCAGGGCCTCAGCGGTCGGTGGTCGTGGTCGTCTGCTTCTCGTAGGTCGAGCCCTGCAACGGATCGACGCGCTTTTCCTTGACGGTGCTCTGCACCGAGCCGTCGGGCGCCACCGTCTGCGACTTGCTCATGGCCTTGGAGCCGCCGGGGCCGCTCTGATAGCTGCTGGTCTTGTCGGTCGTGTTGCCGTTGCTGTCGGTGCTGTGCTGCGTCCGGGTCGAGCTGTAGCTGTTCACCGCCGGGGCCGGCGTGGTGACCGTGGTGGTCGATTGCGTCGACACGCTCTGCGCCAGGACAACGCCACTCATCATCGCGAACGCGGCTGCGCCCGCGAGGCAATATTTCATCATCTGACGTACTCCTTCGGGTCGATACGAACGCCAATCGCCCGCGGTGCTCTCGCTGCGGAATCGGCAGTGGCTGGAACCGCCCGCCCGCGCCTTGGTTCCCGAATTCGGCGTAGAAAAGATGCGAAAACCACCAGGAAAGCCGTGACTTTTAAGGGGTTTGCGGTAACGTCAGCCGAACCAGCGCAGCACGATCAGGGAGGAAACCATCGTGTCCGGTGCAGCAACGACCATGCCGGCGGGCGTCCGCATTCTCGGGCCGATGCAGCCCGGCTTCGAGCAGATCCTGACGTCCGAGGCCATCGCCTTCGCGGCCGGACTGGAGCGCAAGTTCGGCGCCGAGCGCAAGCGCCTCCTCGCGTTGCGTGTGGCGCGCCAGGCCCGCCTCGATGCCGGCGAGAGGCCCGACTTCCTGAAGGAGACGCAGAGCGTGCGCGATGCCGACTGGAAGGTGGCGCCGCTGCCGAAGGACCTGCTCGACCGGCGGGTCGAGATCACCGGTCCGGTCGATCGCAAGATGGTGATCAACGCGCTCAATTCCGGCGCCAGCGTCTTCATGGCCGATTTCGAGGATGCCTCGACGCCGACCTGGAGCAACCTGATCGACGGACATATCAACCTCCGCGACGCGATCCGCGGCGACATCGCCTTCACCGATCCGGCGAGCAAGAAAGCCTACAAGCTCAATCCGAAGATCGCCGTGCTCAAAGTACGCCCGCGCGGCTGGCACCTGCCGGAAAAGCACGTGCTGGTCGATGGCGAGCCGATGTCGGGCTCGCTGTTCGATTTCGGCCTGTTCTTCTTCCACAATGCCAAGGCGCTGCTGGCCAAGGGCACCGGCCCCTATTTCTATCTGCCGAAGCTGGAGAGCCATCTCGAGGCGCGGCTGTGGAACGACGTGTTCCTGCATGCGCAGGCGGCGCTCGGCATTCCCAAAGGCTCGATCAAGGCCACGGTGCTGATCGAGACCATCCTGGCGAGCTTCGAGGTCGACGAGATTCTCTACGAACTGCGCGAGCATTCCGCCGGGCTGAACTGCGGCCGCTGGGACTATATCTTCAGCTTCATCAAGAAATTCGCCAACCAGCCCTGGGCGGTGATGCCGGACCGCGGCCTGGTCACCATGACCACGCATTTTCTGCGCTCCTACAGCCTCCTGGTGATCAAGACCTGTCATCGCCGCAACGTGCATGCCATGGGCGGCATGGCGGCGCAGATTCCGATCAAGGACGATGCCGCCGCCAACAACGCCGCGCTGGCCAAGGTCACTGCCGACAAGGAGCGCGAGGCCGGCGACGGCCATGACGGCACCTGGGTCGCCCACCCCGGCCTGGTCCCGGTCGCCAAGGTGGTGTTCGATCGGCTGATGCCGGAGGCGAACCAGATCGCGCGCCAGCGCCAGGACGTGCATGTGAGCGCCGCCGATCTCCTGGCAGTGCCCAAGGGCGAGATCACCGAGGCAGGACTGCGCCAGAACATCAACGTCGGCATCGGCTATATCGAGGCCTGGCTGCGCGGCATCGGCTGCGTGCCGCTCTACAATCTGATGGAGGATGCCGCCACCGCCGAGATCAGCCGCGCCCAGGTCTGGCAATGGCTCCGGCACAAGGCCCATCTCGCCGACGGCCGCCTGGTCGATCTGCCGCTCTGCCGGCAGATCATCGCCGAGGAGCTCGACAGGACAAAGGCCCTGGTCGGCGCCGAGCGCTATGCCGCCGGGCGCTATCCCGATGCCGCCGAACTGATGCGGAGCCTGATCGAGGCGCCGGAATTCACCGACTTCCTGACCCTGCCGGCCTACGATCAGATGGTGGCCGAAGGCGGGTGATCCGCTTCGGCTAAATGCCGGCGGCGAACTTCGCTTGGTAATGCCGCGCCAAGGCTTCGAGTGGCGCCGCCGCATCGCCGGTGAACGACTGGCCGTGCATGATGGCGAGCGTGCGCGGCTTGAGCGCGGCGAGCCGGCGCAAGGTCGGTGCCGTCTTCGCCGTCACCGGCGTGAAGGGGAAGGCGGCTTCCGCGGCCAACGCCGGCGCCACGACGTCGCCCGAGGTCAGCGGCGCGTCATCGCCGCCGTGGGCAAAGAGA
>DATKQA010000260.1:0-5858 GCA_035523835.1 Candidatus Sulfotelmatobacter sp. | reverse complement strand
CGGCGACATAGGCGGCGAGCGCCGCTGCCAGGTGATCGAACAGCAGCCGCACCCGGCGGCTCGTGCGCAGGTCCTCGTGCATGGCGAGCCACATGTCGAGGCTGAAGTGCAATTGCCCGGGCATGACCGGCACGAGCTCGCGCTCGCGCGCGGCGATGGCCTCCTGGCAGCCGCCGATGCCGTAGCCGGCGCGGAGCGCGGCGAGCTGCGCCAGGTCGTTGTCCGTGCGCAGCGCGAACATCTCGCGCGACAGCATGTCGGCGGCGCCGCCGACCGAGCGCATCGAGGTGGTGTCGCGATCGAAGCCGATCAGGGTGTGGCGCAGCAGCTCGTCGATGGTGTTCGGCATGCCGTGCCGGTCGAGATAGCGGCGATGCGCATAGAGGCCGAGGCGGAGTGGGCCGATGCGGCGGGCGATCAGCGCCGTCTGGGTCGGCCGCGCCATGCGCACGGCGATATCCGCATCGCGCCGCAACAGGTCCTCGTTGCGGTTGGTCAGCGCCAGTTCCAGCACGATCGCGGGATGCTTTTCGTGGAAGGCGGCGAGCATCGGCGGCAGCACCTCGGCGCCGACGATCTCGCTTGCCGTGAGCCGCACCGTGCCGCGCGCCGCCTCGGCCTGGCCCGAGCCGGTGCGGGCGAAGGCCGCGGCGGCCGCCGCCATGGCCTCGGCGTGCGGCAGCAGTTCCAGCGCCGCCGGCGTCGGCGTCAGGCCGTGCTGCGAGCGGGTGAAGAGGGCGACGCCAAGTGCCGCTTCCAGCGCCGTCACGTGGCGGCCGATGGTGGGCTGGGTCAGGCCGAGGCTGCGGGCGGCGCCGGTCAGGCTGCCCTCGCGCACCACGGCCAGGAAGGACCGCTGCAGATCCCAGGCGGATGAGGAAGCCTTATCCATGCATAAATGTATATCATGTGAACGAAGATCGGCAATTTATGTTTATCTGAAATCGGCTGAGAGTCCCCCCGAACCACGTCTCAGGAGGATGTCATGGCCAACTTGCAGTCCCCGGCGAACCATGGCCGCCTGGCCCTGGTGATCGGCGCCACCGGCGGTCTCGGCGGCGAGGTCGCCCGCGCCCTGCTCGCGCACGGCTGGCGGGTCCGGGCGCTGCATCGCCATCCGGAACAGGCGGCGGCGAGCCGCGCCGGCCTCGGTCCGGTGGAATGGCGGGCCGGCGATGCCATGCGGGAGGATGACGTCGTGGAAGCGGCGCGCGGCGCCAGCCTGATCTTCCACGGCGCCAATCCGCCCGCCTATCGCAACTGGCGCGGCCTGGCGCTGCCGATGCTGGCCAACGCCATCGCCGCCGCGCGCCAAAGCGGCGCCCGCCTGGTCTTCCCCGGCAATATCTACAACTTCGGGCCGGACGCCTGGCCGGTCGTGCGCGAGACCTCGCCGCAGCAGCCGCGCACCCGCAAGGGCGCCGTCCGGGTGGAGATGGAGCGTATGCTGGCCGAGGCGGCAGGCTCGGGCCGCGTCCGCGTGCTGGTGCTGCGCGCCGGCGATTTCTTCGGCGCGCCGGCGCCGGCCTCCTGGTTCCAGACCGTGATGGTGCGGCCGGGCCGGCCGCTGCGGTCGGTGACCTATCCCGGCCGGCGCGAGGCCGGTCATGCCTGGGCCTACCTGCCCGACCTCGCCGAGACCGTCGCGCGGCTCGCCGACATCGAGGCGGACTTGCCGGCCTGCGAGACGCTGCATTTCGCCGGTCATTGGCTGGCGCGCGGCGTCGCCATGGCGGAAGCGATCCGCCGCGCGGCCGGGGACGACCGCCTGCCGATCCGCCGCTTCCCTTGGCCGGCGCTCTATGCCGCGGCACCCTTCGTCCGCCTGTTCCGCGAGGTCCTGGAGATGCGCTATCTCTGGCGCGTGCCGCTCCGGCTCGACAACGCGAAACTGGTGGCGCTGATCGGCCCGGAGCCGCATACCCCGCTCGACCAGGCGGTGCGCCAGAGCCTGGTCGGGCTCGGCTGCCTGCCGGCGGCGATCGGTGCGCCGGCGCTGCTGCCGGCATGAGGCTCAGCCGTTCAGCCGGCGCGGGCCGCTGACGAAGGGATTGCCGCGGAGATAGAAGCGGAGCGGCCGCTCGGCGTCCTTGGTGATGCCGATGCGGATGCTGCGGCCGATGCTCGCGGCATCGACGAGCGTGCCGTCGTCGCCGAGCCAGAGCGGCCCCTCGGTGCAGAGGTCGATGCCGTCGAGCCCCCGGTCGATCTGCAACGCTTGCGCCAGGCGTCCGGGACCGCGGGTGAGATCGAGCAGCCGCGCCGTGCCGCGCTGCTCCTGCATCTCGGCCACGCCGGCCAGCGGCTCCAGCGCGCGGATCAGCACGCCGGCGCCGATGCCGGCGCGCTCGCTCGACACGTTCAGCATGTAGGAAGTGCCGTAGGCGAGGTAGACGTAGCAATGGCCGCGTTCGAGGAAGAGCGCGGCATTGCGCAGCGTCCGGCCGCGAAAGGCGTGGCAGGCGGCGTCGCCGACCAGATAGGCCTCGGTCTCGACGATGCGGCCCCTGAGCAGCGTCCGGCCGAGCCGGCGCAGCACGAGCTTGCCGAGCAGGAAGCGGGCGAGGGCGGTGGTATCCGCCGGCAAGGCTGCGCGCGCGAGCGGCCGCGGCGCGGGCAGTGCCGCGACAGGTTCGCGGCGCGCCGGCATCAGTCTGTTTCCCCGGCGCGCGCGGTGTCGCCGGCGCGGCCCGCGGCGGCCCTTGCGGCAGGGTGCGACATGAAGGAAGCTGCCGGCCGGAAGGGATCGCCGCCATCTGCCTCAGGAATAGGGACGCGCAGCATGCTCGACTTGTACTATTGGCCGACGCCGAATGGCTGGAAAATCACCATCATGCTGGAGGAGTGCGGCCTCGCCTACAAGCTGCACCCGGTCAATATCGGCCGCGGCGAGCAGTTCACGCCGGACTTCCTCAGGATCAGCCCGAACAACCGCATGCCGGCGCTGGTCGATCCCGAGCCGCCGGGCGGCGGCGAGCCGCTCGCCGTCTTCGAGAGCGGCGCCATCCTGCTCTATCTCGCCGAAAAGACCGGCAGGTTCATGCCGAAGGACATCAAGGGCCGCTATGCGGCGACGCAGTGGCTGATGTGGCAGATGGGCGGGCTCGGCCCGATGGCCGGGCAGACGCACCATTTCCGCAATTACGCCAACGAGAAGATCCCCTACGCCATCGACCGCTACGTCAACGAGACCAACCGGCTCTACGGCGTGCTCGATACCCAGCTCGGCAAGACCGGCAAGTTCGTCGCCGGCGACTATTCCATCGCCGACATGGCGATCTTCCCCTGGGTGGTGCCTTATCAGAACCAGGGCCAGAAGCTCGAGGATTTCCCCAACCTCAAGCGCTGGTTCGAGACCATGAAGGCGCGCCCGGCGGTGGCGAAGGCGCTTGCCGTCGGCAAGGACCTGCGCAGCAGCCCCGGCATGGACGAGGAGGCCAAGAAGATCCTGTTCGGCCAGACCGCGGCCAGCGTGAAGCGGGCGTGAGCGCCAACGACAAGCTGCGGCCGGAGACCGAGGCGGCGCAGGCGCTCGGCTGGATCGAGCCGGCCTTCGGCGGCGTGGTGCCGCCGGCGCATTTCGCCACCACCTTCGAGCGCGCCGGCGACGGCAGCTATCCGCTCGGCCGCGCCTATAGCCGCGACCAGAACCCGACCTACGACCAGGCGGAAGCGCTGCTGACCCGGCTGGAAGGCGGGCAGGCGTCGCTGCTCTTTGCCTCCGGCATGGCGGCGGCGACGGCCGCCTTCCTGGCGCTCGGCCCGGGCGATCATGTGCTGGTGCCCAAGGTGATGTACTGGGCGCTCCGCAAGTGGCTGCTGGAATTCGCCGCGCCCTGGGGCCTCGCGGTCGAACTGTTCGACAACGACGACCTGGCCGATCTCGGCCGCAGGCTGCGGCCCGGCAAGACCCGGCTGGTCTGGCTGGAGACGCCGGCCAATCCGACCTGGGCGGTGACCGACATCGCCGCCGCGGCGAACATGGCGCATTCCGCCGGGGCGCGGCTGGCGGTGGATTCGACCTCGGCCTCGCCGGTGCTGACCCGGCCGCTCGCGCTCGGCGCCGACCTGGTGATGCATTCGGCGACGAAATATCTCAACGGCCATTCCGACGTCATCGCCGGCGCGCTGACCACGGCGCACGACGATGCCTGGTGGCAGCGCATCCGCTATGTCCGCTCGGGCAACGGCGCCGTGCTCGGCCCGGTGGAGGCCTGGCTGCTGCTGCGCGGCATGCGGACGCTCTATGTGCGGGTGCGCGCCGCCTCGGCCAATGCGCTGGCCTTCGCCCGGCATTTCGAGGGCCATCCGAAGCTTGCCGCCGTGCTCTATCCCGGCCTCGCGAGCCATCCCGGCCACGCGGTGGCGGCGCGGCAGATGCAGGGCGGCTTCGGCGGCATGCTGTCGGTCAGGGTCAAGGGCGGCGAGGCGGCGGCCATGGCGGTGGCGGCGCGGCTGGCGCTGATCAAGCGCGCCACCTCGCTCGGCGGGGTCGAGAGCCTGGTCGAGCATCGCGCCTCGGTCGAGGGGCCGGCCAGCCCGGTGCCGCCGGACCTGCTCCGGCTGTCCATCGGCATCGAGGCGGCCGACGATCTCATCGCCGATTTCACCCAGGCGCTCGCCGCCGTCTGACCTCGAGGGAGCAACGCACGTGATCGATCTCTATACCTGGGGCACGCCGAACGGGCGCAAGGTTTCCGTGGCGCTGGAGGAGCTCGGCCTGCAATACCAGGTCTTCCCGATCAACATCACCAAGAACGAGCAGTTCGCGCCGGATTTCCTGCGCATCAGCCCGAACAACAAGATCCCCGCCATCGTCGATCACGAACCGCCCTGGGGCGGCGGGCCCTATGCGCTGTTCGAGAGCGGCGCCATCCTGGTCTATCTCGCCGACAAGACCGGCAAGCTCATCCCGCCGGGGCCGCGGGGCCGCTACGACTGCCTGCAATGGCTGATGTTCCAGATGGGCGGCCTCGGCCCGATGCTGGGCCAGGCGCACCACTTCCGCCGCTTCGCGCCCGAGCAGCTTCCCTATGCCATCAAGCGCTATACCGACGAGACGGCGCGGCTCTACGGCGTGCTGAACAAGCGGCTCGGCGAGGCGGAGTATCTCGCCGGCGACTATTCGATCGCCGATATCGCCAGCTACCCCTGGATCGCGCGGCACGAGTGGCAGGGCCAGAAGCTGGAGGATTTTCCCAACCTCAAGCGCTGGTACGAGGCCAATGCGGCGCGCCCCGCGGTGAAGCGCGGCTTCGAGGTTCCTTAACCGCGATTAAGCAATCCGCAGAAAACGTCGCGAAAGGCGGTTCGGACCAATTTTAAACACATTTTATTAAGAAAGCCGCGGGACCATGACGGCAGGACGCGGGGATCGGGAAATGTCTGTGGGGCCCGATCCGCCGTCCGCGCAGAAGGCGATTGCAGCGGAGCGGTGTCATGGAGACGCAAAGCGCGACCACAGGCAAGGCGCGTTCGGCCAAGGCGGCCGATGAATTGTTTGAACTGGGTCTTTCCTATTCCATCGGCGACGGCGTGCCGCAGGACCTCGTGCTGGCGCACAAGTGGCTCAACCTGGCGGCGATGAACGGCAGCAACCGGGCCCGCTCGATCCGCGCCGAGATCGCGAGCTGCATGACGGCACAGCAGATCGCCGAGGCGCAGCGGCTTGCCCGCGAGTGGCGCCAGACGCACTGAGCCCGGATTTTCCGCCGCTTTCCCGTTCCGCCCACCGCCGGCGCGCCCCGCCGCGGCTTGCGTTGACAGGCCTCCGCATGGGCTTTAGAACGGGCGGCGCATACGCCGTGTGAACACCACTCTGTGCGGAGGGGTGGCCGAGTGGCTGAAGGCGGCGGTTT
>DATKQA010000259.1:0-4654 GCA_035523835.1 Candidatus Sulfotelmatobacter sp. | reverse complement strand
CCTCGCGCTATGTCGCCGAGTTCATCGGCGAGGCCAATATTCTGACCGACGGCGCCGGCGCCTGCCGGCTGCTGCGGCCGGAGCAGATCGATATCGCGTTGGCGCCGCCGGCCGATGCGGCGCAGCGAGCCGTCGCCGGCGAGGTGATCGAGGTCGGCTATCAGGGCAGCCGCTCGCTCTATCGCGTGCGCACCGATGACGGCGCCGTCCTCACCGTGCTGCGCGCCAACCGCGACGGCCCGGGCGGCACCGCCATCGGCTTCGGCGCCCGCGTGCATCTCTCCTGGCCGGCCGATGCCGGCACCCGGCTGCCAGGTTAACGGTGCAGTATGTACATACCGTCGAGACCCGGCCTTGATCGTCGTTCCCGCGCACGCGGGAACCCAGTGCTTGCGTCCGGATTCTGGATTCCGGCTCTCCGCTGTGCTCCGGCCGGAATGACGAAAATAACTCTGCGATTACGGGAGCTTTGCACTATGTGTATGCCGTAGTGGGATGAAGTCGACGGCGACGACGCCGGCCCTCGGCCGCGCCGGCACCCGGCTGGTGGTGCTGCTGCCGCTCCTCTGGCTGCTGCTCTCCGGCCTGCTGCCGTTCCTGGTGGTGCTGAAGATCAGCCTGGCGGAATCGGTGCTGGCCGCGCCGCCCTATACGCCGCTCCTGGCGCCCTCGGCGCACGGCCTGCCGCACCTGCACCTGACGGCGGCCAATTATGCGGCGCTGGCGGAAGACAGTCTCTATCTTCGCGCCTATCTCAATTCGCTGCGTCTCGCGGCGATATCCACTGTGCTGGCGCTCGCCATCGCGCTCCCCATGGCCTATGGCCTGGCGCGCGCGCCGCTCGCCTGGCGGTCCTATCTGCTGGCCGCGGCGGTGCTGCCGTTCTGGACCTCGTTCCTGATCCGCGTCTATGCCTGGATCGGCATCCTGAAGCCGGAAGGCCTGCTCAACGCCGGCTTGCGCGCGCTCGGCCTGGTGCAACATCCCCTGGCGATCCTGAACAGCGACACCGCCGTCATCATCGGCATCGTCTATTCCTACCTGCCCTTCATGCTGCTGCCGCTCTACGCCACCCTGGAGAAGCTCGATTTCGCGCTGCTCGAAGCCGCGGCCGATCTCGGCTGCCGGCCCTGGCGCGCCTTCTGGACCGTCACCCTGCCGCTGGCCTTCCCCGGCGTCGTCGCCGGCGCGCTCCTGGTCTTCATCCCGGCGATCGGCGAGTTCGTCATCCCCGACCTGCTCGGCGGCTCCGACACGCTGATGATCGGCAAGACGCTCTGGGTCGAATTCTTCGACAATCGCGACTGGCCCTTGGCCGCCGCCGCCGCCGTCGTGCTGGTCGCGCTCCGGGTGCTGCCGCTGGCGCTGCTGCAGCGCCGCCGCGGCGATGTCTTCGGCGGTCTCGAATGAAGCGCGGCTTCACCGCGGTCACCGCGCCGGCGCTCGCCTTCGGCTATGCCTTCCTCTACGTGCCGATTGCGCTCCTGGTGCTCTATTCCTTCAACGCCAGCCGGCTGGTCACCGTCTGGGGCGGCTGGTCGCTGCATTGGTACGCGGCGCTCTGGCAGAACGACCAGCTTCTCGATTCGCTCCGCATCACGCTCGAAGTGGCGCTCCTGTCGGCGAGCGGCGCGCTGGTGCTCGGCGCCATGGCCGGCATCGCGCTCGCCCGCGTGCCGCGCTTCATCGGCCGCACGCTGTTCGTCGCCATGATCCTGGCGCCGCTGGTGATGCCCGAGGTGATCACCGGCCTCGCCCTGCTGCTGCTCTTCGTCGGCCTCGACATCGACCGCGGCATCGGCACGGTGACCCTGGCGCACATGAGCTTCTCCATGAGCTATGTCGCGCTCGTGGTGCGCGCCCGCGTCCTCGCCGTCGACCGCAGCCTGGAGGAAGCCGCCCTCGATCTCGGCGCCACGCCGGCCCGCGTCTTCCAGAGCGTGACCATGCCGCTGATCGCGCCGGCGCTCAGCGCCGGCTGGCTGCTCGCCTTCACCCTCTCCCTCGACGACCTGGTGATCGCCTCCTTCACCACCGGCCCCGGCGCCACCACCTTGCCGATGCGCATCTACAGCCAGGTCCGCCTCGGCGTGACGCCGGAGATCAATGCCGTCTCGACGCTGATGATCGCCGCGGTGGCCCTTGCGGTCGCCTTGGCGGCCTGGCTGCAGCGACGCGGCGGCGGGCGATAGGGTGGTAGGCCTCACTCCGCCGGCTGCTGGCGTTCGGCCGCCGCCTTGCGGCCGCTGAGTTCGGCGCCGGCCTGGGCGCCGAGCGGCACGAAGAAGGTGAGCGGCAGCAGCGCGAACAGGCCGACGCCGAGGAAAGCCGGGGCGAAATCGCCGGCGGTGAGGCTCTCGCCGCCGTGCAGCGCCAGCGTGACATGCAGCATCAGCGCGCCGGCGCCGACGCCGAAGCTCACCGAAAGCTGCTGCGCCATGCTGGAGATGGTGGTCGCCCGGCTCATCTGCGGCGCGCCGACATTGGCGTAGCTCAAGGTGTTGGTGCAGGTGAATTGCAGCGAGCGGAAGAAGCCGCCGGCCAGCAGGCCGAGGAAGATCACCATGTGCGGCGTGGTCGGCTGGAACAGGCTGTAGCTCATCAGGAAGCCGGCCGATATCACCGTGTTGGCCAGCAGCACCCGGCGATAGCCGAACAGGCGGATGATCGGCCCGGCGGTGAACTTCATGGTCATGGCGCCGGCCGCGCTGGCGAAGGTGAGCAGGCCGGAATGGAACGCGCTGAGGCCGAAGCCGAGCTGCAGCATGAGCGGCAGCAGGAAGGGCAGCGCACCGATGCTCATGCGGAACAGCGAGCCGCCGAGGATGGCGGCACGGAAGGTCGGAATGCGGAACAGCGTGAGGTCGACGATCGGCTGCGGCGTCATGCGCGCATGCAGCGCATAGATGACCAGGCAGCCGATGCCGCCGCCGAGAAGCGTCGCCACGATCCAGCTCGGCAGCACGCCGCGGCCGACCGCCTCGAAGCCGAACACCAGGCCGGCGAGGCCGATGCCGGTCATCAGGAAGCCGGCCAGGTCGAACTTCCACAGGTCCTGCTCGCGCGTGTTCTCGATGAACACGGTGGCGAGCACCATGCCGAGCACGCCGATCGGCACGTTGATGAGGAAGATCCAGCGCCACGACCAGTAGGTGACGATGAAGCCGCCGAGCGGCGGGCCGAACACCGGGCCGATCAGGGCCGGCACGGTGAGATAGGCCATGGCATTGACCAGGTCGGCCTTGGGGATGGTGCGCAGGATGACCAGCCGGCCGACCGGGGTCATCATGGCGCCGCCGAGGCCCTGCAGCACGCGGGCCAGCACCAGTTCGGGCAGCGTGTGGACCAGCGCGCAGCATACCGAGCCGATGGTGAAGACCAGGATGGCGCTGCGGAAGACGGTGCGGGCGCCGAACCGGTCGGCCATCCAGCCGCTCAGCGGAATGAACACGGCGAGCGACAGCAGGTAGGAGGTGATGGCGAGATTGAGCCGGAGCGGGTTCTCGCCGAGCGACTTGGCGATGACCGGCAGCGCCGTGGCGATCACCGTCGAGTCCAGGTTCTCCATGAACAGGGCGCAGGCGATGATCATCGGGATCAAGGCATGGCGGGGCGGCAGCAGAGGCATCTGTTCCGGCAGGTCCGACGGGAAATGGGCGGCGCGGTCGCCGGCCAACTTAGCCCCAGCCGCCGCCGTGCGCTCTGCTATTTGACGTCCCGAGCCATGCGCTTTCGCGCCGCAGGGAAGCCGGGTGCCGCGGGTGGATATCGTCGTCCAGAAATGAAACATTTCTCGACGCGGTGTCGGCCAATTTTACGGTCGGCGCGAAATAATTGCCGACATGAGCAGCTAACCCATTGAAAATTTAGCACTCCGAATCTTGGCGCGATTATTGCGGTAAGGTTAATGAGCTGGGTTGGGGGAGAAACCGCATGCACATGCGTCATTGGTGGCTGAGGCGCGTCGCTGTCTTCGGCTATGGCTTGGCGGCGTCTCTGGCGCTCCTTGTCGCCAGTCCGCCGGCCAAGGCCGATCTGATCTTCACCTTGAACAATGTCGTCTTCGATGACGGCGCCACGGCGACCGGCAGCTTCACTCTCAACGTCTACGGCTATCTGTCTGCCTGGGACGTCACCACATCGGACGGCAAGACCTTCGTCGGCTTCGACTACACGCCCACGATCAATGCCAGCATCAACAACCCGCTGGACACGATCACGGTCTTCAATCGCGATGATCCCGGCTACGACGGCTACCTGCAATTCACCTTCACCCAACCGCTGACCGGGCCGCTGTCACCGCCGGGGCATGATCCGCTGGTGCTCGGCGGCGCCTCCTACGAATGCGACGGCTACGAGAACTACGACGTGAACGGCAATGGCTTCTGCCCGTCCAGCGCGTCAATTCGCGACATCGTCTCCGGCGGCGCCATCGACGCCGTGCCTGAACCGGCTGGTCTGGTGCTGCTGGGCGGTGGCCTGCTTGGCCTGGCGGCCTGGCGCCGCCGCGCCGGTGTCTAGCTCGCCCCACGCTCCCGGCACGTTGACATCGGCGGGCGACAGCCGCTAAGTGCCGGAAGCGATGCCGGCGCGGCCGGCTCGATGGGCGGGGCGGCGCATGGCGGGCGAGTTCGTGGGCATTCTTCCGGCCGCC
>DATKQA010000258.1:0-2443 GCA_035523835.1 Candidatus Sulfotelmatobacter sp. | reverse complement strand
TCGACGCGACGCCGGAGTCGCGCTTCCTCGCGGCGCGCGGGCTGAAGGCGGCGGCGCGCTGCGTGACCGACAATATCCGCCTGACCCGCGGACTGATCCAATCGCGCGCGGCCATCGGCGTCCTGCCGGATTATGCCTGCGGTGCGCTGCTTGCCGACCGCGCCCTGCGCGCGACGCTGCTGCCCAAGCGCCGCGACGTCTGGCTCCTGGTGCAGAACCATCTCAAGCGCAATCCCGCGGCGCGCGTGGTGATCGACTGGATTCGCCAATGTTTCGCCGGGCTCGCCGCGGCATGAGCGGCGGCGCCGGTCTCCTCTGCGGACAAAGCGCTTGATGCACCGGGCGGCGGGGCGTAGGTCTTGCCCATGCTGAAACGATTCGAGCATTGGGTGCAGCCGACCGCGCTGCCGGCCGAGACGACGCCGCCGTCGGAGCTCTGGGCGTTCTATTGGTACTTCGTGCGCCAGACGCGCGGGCTTTTCGCGCTGCTGTTCTGCACCGGCCTCATCGTGGCCATGCTCGACACGACCATTCCGCTGTTCATCGGCCGGGTGGTGACCCTGGTGTCGAACCATGCGCCGGCGACGCTCATCCGCGATGCCTGGCCGCAGTTTCTCGGCATGGCGGCGGTGCTGCTGCTGGCGCGGCCCTCGGCCATGCTGGTGCAGAACCTGATCACCGCCCAGGCGATCGTGCCCGGCTTCAGCAACCTGATCCGCTGGCAGAGCCACTGGCACGTGGTGCGGCAGAGCTGGACCTTCTTTCAGAACGACTTCGCCGGCCGCATCGCCAACCGCATCATGCAGACCGGCCCGTCCTTGCGCGAAAGCGTGGTCTCCAGCACCAACGCGGTCTGGTACATCCTGGTCTACGGCACCAGTTCCGTGGTGCTGCTCGGGCGGAACGACATCCGCCTGTCGATCCCGGTGCTCTGCTGGTTCGTCGGCTATGCGACCTTGCTGCGCTTTTTCGTGCCGCGCATGCGCGACCGCTCCCGGGCCATGTCGGAGGTGCGCTCGGCACTGACCGGCCGGGTGGTCGACAGCTACACCAACATCCTGACGGTGAAGCTCTTCGCCAAGCCGAGCGACGAGGACGCGGTGGTCCGCGCCGCCGTCGACGAGCATACCCGCACCTTCCATCGCCAGCAGCGGCTCAACACGCTGTTCTCCTTCCTCCTGGCGACGCTGAACGCCGCGCTGCTGATCGGCGCCGGCTCGCTCGCCGTCTGGCTCTGGAGCGAGGGACGCATCGCCGTGGGCATCGTCGCCATGACCCTGCCCATGGCCTGGCAGATCGCCAGCATGGCCGGCTGGGTGGCGCAGAACGTGACGACGATCTTCGAAAACATCGGCGTGGTGCAGGACGGCATGCATTCGATCGCCGTGCCGCGGCAGATGAAGGACCGGCCCGACGCGCGCGAGCTCAGGGTGACGGCCGGCGCCGTGCGCTTCGAGAGTGTGCGCTTCGGCTACGGCACCCAGCGCGGCGTGCTGCACGGCGTCGACCTCGCCATCGCGCCGGGCGAACGTGTCGGCCTGGTCGGCCCGTCGGGCGCCGGCAAGTCCACCCTGGTCAACCTGCTGCTACGATTTTACGAGCTTGAGGCCGGCCGCATCCTGATCGACGGCCAGGACATCGCCGGGGTGACCCAGGAGAGCCTGCGCAGCCATATCGGCATGGTCACCCAGGATACCTCGCTGCTGCATCGCTCGATTCGCGACAACATCCGCTACGGCCGGCCGGGCGCCAGCGATGCGGAAGTGCGCGAGGCGGCCGAGCGCGCCCATGCTCTCGATTTCATCGCGGAGCTTGAGGATTGGCAGGGGCGCTGCGGCTTCGACGCTCATGTCGGCGAGCGCGGCGTCAAGCTTTCCGGCGGGCAGCGACAGCGCGTCGCCATCGCCCGCGTGATCCTGAAGAACGCGCCGATCCTGATCCTCGACGAGGCGACCTCGGCGCTCGATTCCGAGGTCGAGGCGGCGATCCAGGAACAGCTCGGCGATCTCATGAAAGGCCGCACCGTCGTCGCCATCGCGCACCGCTTGTCGACGATCTCGCGCATGGACCGGCTGGTGGTGTTGAACCACGGGCGCATCGTCGAGACCGGCGCCCATGCCGAGCTGCTGCGGCGCGGCGGCACTTACGCCCGGCTGTGGCGCCGGCAATCCGGCGGCTTCGATATCCACGACCCCATCGACCGGCTCGACGACATCTCGGCCGGGGAGTAATCGGCCGCAACCCGATGCCGCGGGTGGGCGCGGGGCTGTCCTGGCTCGGCGCTCGCGCCCTGGACACTTCCGTTCGCCTCGTCGATCATGGTTCGCCTGGGGGTGCCTTGTGGGCGGCATCGCGGATATCGGCGGCTGGTTGCGAAGCCTTGGCCTCGGGGGGTACGAGGCGGCGTTTCGGGACAACGACATTGACGGCCAGGTCCTCCCGG
>DATKQA010000257.1:0-4566 GCA_035523835.1 Candidatus Sulfotelmatobacter sp. | reverse complement strand
ACGGCGACGATCGTCTTGCCGCCGTGCGCGAGCTTGCCGCCGAGCACGCCGGCGAGCGCCGCGGCGCCGCCCGGCTCGATCACCAGCTTGAGCGCGGCGAAGGCCGCGCGCATGGCCGCCGCCACTTCGCCGTCGCTGACGGAGACCGCGCCGGCGAGGTTGCGCCGGTTGATGGCGAAGGTCAGCTCGCCCGGCATGGGCGAGAGCAGCGCGTCGCAGAACGAGGTCGCGCCGCCGGCATTGCTCTCGCGCCGGCCGCTGGCCAGCGAGCGGCCATGGTCGTCAAAGCCGCTGGGCTCGGCGACATAGACCTGGGTTGCCGGCGACAGCGCCTTGGCCGCCAACGAAATGCCGGCGACCAGGCCGCCGCCGCCGCCGGGTGCCACGATCGCGTCCGCCGTCAGGCCGCGCTCGCTGCATTGTGCGATGATTTCCAGGCCCACGGTGCCCTGGCCGGCGATGACATGGGGATCGTCGAACGGCGGCACGAGCATGGCGCCGCGTTCCGCCGCGATGCGCCGCCCGATCGCCTCGCGATCGTCCCGGTAGCGGTCATAGAGGACAACTTCCGCGCCATAGTCCCTGGTGTTGGCGATCTTGATCGCCGGCGCGTCCGCCGGCATGACGATAACCGCAGGCGCACCGCAGAGTTCCGCCGCATGGGCGACGCCCTGGGCGTGATTGCCGGAGGAGAAGGCGACGACGCCGCGCCGCCGCTCCTCGGCGCCGAGCTGGCTGATGCGGTTGTAGGCGCCGCGAAACTTGAACGAGCCGGTGCGCTGCAGGGTTTCCGCCTTGAGCAGCAGCCGCGCGCCGAGTTGCCGGTTGAGCGCCGGCGACTCCAGCAGCGGCGTGCGCACGGCCACCGGGGCGATGCGCCGGGCCGCGGCCTCGACGGCGGCGAAGTCGGGCGGCTCAAACACGGCGCAGGAAATCGTCGATGGCGGAGGCCAGGGGTTCGCGATGCGGCAGCGGCACATGGCCGCAGTTCGGCACCACCAGCCGGGTGAGCTTCGGCATGTCCTCGGCCATCTTCTCGAAGGTCTCGGCATCGAGGATGTCGGAGAGTTCGGCGCGGACGGCAAGCACCGGCATGTCGCGCAGCGCGCGATAGAGCGGCCAGAGATCCAGGGCGGCCTCGCCCGCCGCCTGCTCCTTCAGCGCCGCGCCGAGCCGCAGATCATAGTCGAGACGATAGTTGCCGGCCGCCGGATCGAAGACGAAGGTGGCGTCGGCCATGGCCAGCCAGAGCGCGCGGTCCCAATCGGGATAGGCATGGGCATATTGCCGGCTCAGATGATCGGCTGCCTGTTCGAGGCTGGCCACGCGGAGCTCGACGCCGACGTAATCGCCGATGCGCTCGCGGCCGGCGCCGGCGATCTTCGGTCCGATATCGATCAGCACCGCGCCGGCGAGCGCATCCGGCGCCACCAGGGCAAGGCCCATGGCGCAGAGGCCGCCGAGCGAACTGCCGATGATCGCCACGCGGCGGATGCCGGCCGCCGCCAGCAATTGCACGACATCGCCGACATAGACGCCCGGATTGTAGTTGTGCCAGTCGGGATCGTAGGCGGAGCGGCCGCGGCCGCGATAGTCCATGGCCAGCACGCGCCGCTGCGGCGCCAGGCGGCTGGCGGCGATATGCGCGTCCTTGGCGTTGCGCGTGAGCCCGCTCAGGAACAGGACCGGCGTCGCCGCCGCCTGGGGATCGCCATAGTCGCGGTAGTAGAGCGACAGCCCGTCCCGGCTCTGGAAGAAGCATTCCCGATAGGCGGCGAGCGGCGCGTTCATGCCGGTATCCGCGCTTGCCTCAGCAATTGCAGCTTTCCTTGTGGCTGCGGTTGTGCAGGTCGTCGTCGAGCGCCGACAGCACCAGGGCGTCCGGATCGAGCCGCTGGCGATAGACCTGCAGCCCTTCGAACACGCGCTCCACGTAGTTGCGCGTCTCGGCGAAGGGGATGAGCTCGATCCAGTCGATGACGTCGACATCGGGCCGGCGCGGATCGCCCCAGTCGTGCATCCATTCCCGCACCCTGACGTCGCCGGCGTTGTAGGCGGCCAGCGCCAGCACGTAGTTGCCGCCGAAATCGTCGAGCAGCGTGCGCAAGTAGCGGCCGCCGAGCATGGTGCTGTAGCCGGGATCGCTGGTCAACCGCTCCGGCCGATAGGCGACATGCATGGCTTTCGCCACCATCTTCGCCGTGGACGGCATGAGCTGCATCAGCCCGCGGGCACCGGCATTCGATATGGCGCCGGGGTTGAATTCACTTTCCTGGCGCGACACGGCCAGCACGAGGGGCAGCTCCGGCCCGCCCGGATAGTTCGGCAGGTGGATCAGCGGAAAGGCGCGATCGACCAGGATGACGCCGTTGCGTGCCGAGCGCTTGGCCGAGGCGACGCTGAGATCGGTGCGGCCGATCTGCTCGGCGAACTCGGCGACCAGGCGATGCGCCGCCGGCGTGCGCGACAGATCGGCGAGGCGCAGGATGAAGGGCCGCACCTTCTCCTCCAACCCGACGCTCTGCAGGAGATGCGCCGCCTGCACCAGCTCCTGGCTGCGGAAGGCGGCGACCTCGGCCGGCGTCGGCTGCGGCTCCGCCGGCAGCGCCAGCGCGCCGCTCTGGCCGAGGCGCAAAGCCGCGAGCTGGCCGTAATAGGTGGTCGGATAGGCTGCCGCGCTCTGGTACCAGTGCTCGGCGCCGGGGCCGTCCTTCAGCGCCTCCTCGGCGCGGCCGGCCCAATAGGCGCCGCGGGCGCGGCTGATCGGCGTCTGCACCGTGCCGTAGATATGCGCGAAATGGCTCAGCGCCACATGGCGCTCCTGCAGGAAGCGCAGCGCGATCCAGCCGGCGAGCCACTCCGCGTCGATCATGTTGCGGGTGTCGACATCGCCGTGCGCGGCGGCCAGGCGATAGGCGACGCTGATATTGCCGGCGTTGAGCGCGCGCCGCGCCTGGTATTGCCGCTCGACCCACCAGCGGTCGGCGTAGGGCGCGTCGGCCGGCACGCCGCTCAGCACGTCGAGCGCCTGGTCGTCCAGCCCCTTGCGGCGGCGCCAGCGGACCCGGTCGTAGGCCAGGCCGAGATCGTTCTTGAGCGCGGCCGGCACGCGCGCGATGGCGCCTTCGACGCCCGGCGAGAAGGTGAACAGCGCGATGCGCGCCTCGGCGAGCGCGCGATAGGCTTCCGGCACGCGCGGCTCCAGCCGCTTGGCGGCGAGGCGGTCCTCGTCCCACAGCAGCCGGTCGAGCCGCGCCTCGTGATCCTCGGTGCGCAGGAGCTCGTGATAGCTCTTGAGGATCTCGGCTTCCTTGTGCTGGTCGAAGTTGCCGGCCACCCAGGCGCGGCGCAGCCGCCGCGTCCCTTCCTCGGCGTGGCCGGTGCGGAGCAGCGCCTCGGCCAGGCGGAGCTGGCCGGTCGCCGTCAGCGGCTCGCGCGTCTTGAACCAGGCGATGACCTTGGCATCGTCGGGCATCTCGGCGAGCGATTCCTCGACGCGGCGCCGCAAGGTCTCCTGGCCCGGCCAACTCGGATTGCGGGCGATGAAGTCGGTGAGGTCGTTGAAGCTGACCGCGCTGCCCGGCCGCAACATCCACAGCCAGTCGATCAGCTTCGGCGCCACGGCGACGTGCGCCTTGGCCGCCAGTTCCCGCGCCATCGGGTAATGGCCGGCGGCGAGCGCGGTGAAGGCGGCGCGGCAGGTGGCGATCTCGCCGGCGGAGAACGGCGGCAGCGGATCGCCGCTCGGCTTGCCCCTGGTGACGACCGGCACGGGCGCGGGCGTGCGCGGCGGCTCCGGCAGCACCGGTGCGGTGGCGGCGACGGCATCGTTGTCGGGTGACGGCCGGTCGAGCACCGGGCGGATTTTCGGGACCGGGACGACGTGCCGGGCTTGCACCGCCGGCGCGGCAATGGCGACGATCGCCGCCAGGGCAAAAACTACCCCGCGCACGACGACGACCGCCCGTCTCCCCCTCGTTATATGGTCCCACATTGCCGGCGATACTATCCCATGGTGTCCGGCCGGTGCAAAGGCGCCGCCGCAAATTTACCGCGCGCAGCCTTGCCGGGCCGCGGCGCTGCCAGTATGGTCGCAAATTAAGGTTGTCGGCTGGTTAAGGAGCACATCATGTTCCGCGGGTCAATCGTCGCGCTGATCACGCCGTTCAAGCAGGGCAAGTTGGACGAAAAAGCCTTCCAATCCCTGGTTGAATGGCAGGTCGCCGAGGGCACCCACGGACTTGTGCCCTGCGGCACGACGGGCGAATCGCCGACGCTCAGCCATGCCGAGCACAACCGCGTGGTCGAGCTCTGCGTCGAGGCGGCCGGGCGCAAGGTGCCCGTCATCGCCGGCACCGGCTCCAATTCCACGGCGGAAGCGATCGAGCTGACGCGCCATGCCAAGAAGGCCGGCGCCGACGCCGCGCTGGTGGTGACGCCCTATTACAACAAGCCGACCCAGGCCGGGCTCTACGAGCACTACAAGGCGATCGCCGAGTCGGTCGATCTGCCGATCATCATCTACAACATCCCGCCGCGCTGCGTCATCGACATGTCGGTCGACAC
>DATKQA010000256.1:0-16949 GCA_035523835.1 Candidatus Sulfotelmatobacter sp. | reverse complement strand
GATATTGTCCATCTCGGTCACCGTGCGCGACCAGGCATGCTCGAACACATGCCCGACTTCGAATTGCTCGAACCATAGTCCTGCCATGCCGCTCCTCCTCGTATCGTCACCGTGATGAAGGCTTCATGCTTCGGCCGCGTTCGCCGAAGGCGCGATCTCGACAAGCCGCGCGCCGCCGGCCACCGTCTGCCCGGCGGCGCAATGCACCACGCGCACGATGCCGTCCGCAGCGGCGGTCAGCGACAGGACCAGCTTCATCGCTTCCATCACCACCACGATATCGCCCCGACGAACCACCTGCCCGATGCTGACGGCAACCTCCGTCACCAGCCCCGGCATGGCAGCGACGATGTCGGCGCCGCCCGCCGCCTTCGCTGTCGCCCCGGCCGCCAGGTCGGCGACCGCCAGCGCCGCCGTCATCCGGATAGCGCGGCCATTGGCGAACAGATGCACCGCACTATCGCTCACGCGCCAGATCACCCGCTCCTGCCACGCACCGAGGCGGACGACGAACTCGCCGGGCCGGTCGGCCGGTAGGAACCGGTAGTCCTCGCCCTCGCCCTGGGCGAATAGCACACCGCCCTCCGCCTTGATCTCTACCGTGCGCGCCGGATCGCCGGGCGCCGCCACCCGCAGCAAGGCGCGGCCAGGATGCCCCGCACGGCCCAGCAGCCTGAAACCGGCGAGCCGGCGCCAGGGATTGCCGGACGTGTCGGCCGCCGCCGCCTGCCGATCCGACAATATCGCAGCGGCCGCAGCCGCAGCCGGCAGCCAGGGTTCGATCGGCGGTTGCGACCAGCCGCCCGGAAAGGTTTCCGCGATGAAGCCCGTGGTCAGGGGCACGGCCTGGAATGCCGGGGCGGAGACGAGCGCGCGCAGGAAGGCGGCGTTCGTGCCCACGCCGAGGATCACCAACCGGTCGAGAGCTGCGGCCAGGCGCCGCACCGCCGCCGCCCGATCGGCGCCGAGGGCAATGACCTTCAGGAGCATGGAATCGTAGTAGGGCGTGATCTCGCTGCCGAGCTGGAGGCCGCTGTCGACGCGGACCCCCTCTCCGGCCGGCTCCGCATAGGCCAGGATGCGGCCAATTTCAGGCCGGAAGCCGGCAGCCGGGTCTTCGGCATTGATACGCGCCTCGATGGCGGCGCCGCGAAGCCGTATTTCCTCCTGCGATGCCGGCAGCTTCTCGCCGCCGGCGATGCGGAGCTGCAACTCGACCAGATCGAGACCGGTCACCGCTTCGGTCACCGGATGCTCGACCTGGAGCCGCGTGTTCATCTCGAGGAAATACGGCTCGTCATCCGCATCGGCATCCAGCACGAATTCGACCGTGCCGAGCGAGTCATAGCCGATCGCCCGGCCGAGGCTCAGCGCCGCGGCGAGAAGGCGCTCACGAACGGCGGGACGAAGATGCGCGGCCGGAGCTTCCTCGATGATCTTCTGATAGTTTCGCTGGACCGAGCATTCCCGCTCGAACAGATGGACCAGGTTGCCGTGCCGGTCGCCGGCAAGCTGGACCTCGAGATGGCGCGGCCGGACGATATATCTCTCCAGCAGCACGCGGTCGTCGCCGAAGGCGCCCGCCGCCTCGCGGCGCGCCAGATCGAGCGCCGCGGCGAAATCCGCCGGCTCGTCGACACGGCGCATGCCGCGCCCGCCACCGCCGGCGCTCGCCTTGATCAGCAGGGGATAGCCGACGGCGTCAGCCTCGGCGGTCAGGCGCCGCAGGCTCTGCTCCGCCCCGTCATAGCCGGGGACGGTCTGCACGCCGGCCCGGCGGGCGACGCGCTTGGCCTCGATCTTGGAGCCCATCAGTTCGATGGCGCGTACGGACGGTCCGATCCAGACCAGGCCGTGGCGCTCGCACAGCAGCGGCAGGATCGTCTTTTCCGAGAGGAAGCCGTAGCCGGGGTGGATCGCCTGGGCGCGGTGCGCCAGCGCCGCGGCCACAATGGCCTCGCCATCGAGATAGCTCTCCGCCGCGGCAGCCGGGCCGATGCAATGGGCCTCGTCGGCCAGCGCCACGTGCCGCGCGGCCGCGTCCGCCGTCGAATGGACGGCAATGGTGCGCAAGCCGAGCCGGCGGCACGTGCGAATGATGCGGCAGGCGATTTCGCCGCGGTTGGCAATCAGGACGGAGTCGAACACATGCCTTCTCCGCGGCTACATGCGGAAGACCGGCGAGGGGCCGGTCTGGCGCGGCACGCCCGCCGCCAATGCCAGGCAGAGGCCGAGCACGTCGCGCGTGTCCTGCGGCTCGATGATGCCGTCGTCCCACAGCCGCGCCGTCGCATAGTAGGGATCGCTCTGCTCGATGAACTGGTCCCGCGTCGTTGCCGCGATCGCCTCGATCTCGGCATCCGACACCTCGCCGCGCTTGAGGCTTTGCCGGCGCAAATCAGTCAGTACCGTTACCGCAATGTCGGGGCTCATGGTGGCGATGCGAGCGTTGGGCCAGGCGAACAGGAACCGCGGATGGAAGCCGCGGCCGCACATGCCGTAGTTGCCGGCCCCGTAGGAGCCGCCGACGATGACGGTGAAGCGCGGCACGCGCGCGGTCGAGACGGCATAGACCAGCTTGGCGCTGTGCTTCGCGATACCGCCCCGCTCGGCCTCGGTGCCGACCATGAAGCCGGTGATGTTCTGCAGGAAAAGCAGCGGAATGTGGCGCTGATTGCAAAGCTCGATGAAATGCGCGCCCTTCAGGGAGGATTCGGAAAACAGCACGCCGTTGTTGGCCAGGATGCCGACGGGATAGCCGTGGATATGCGTGACGCCGCAGACCAAGGTCTCGCCCCAGGCGGGCTTGAATTCCTGGAATTCGCTGCCGTCGACCATGCGGGCGATAATCTCCCGGCTGTCGTAGGGCAGCTTGGGATTTTCCGGCAAGATGCCGGCGATCTCGCCGGGATCGTAGAGCGGCGGCGCGGGGGCATGCGGCGGCGGCACGAGCGGCGCGGCATTGAGCTTGCCGACGATATCGCGCACTTTCAGCAAGGCCTCCGCCTCGTTTTCGGCGAGATAATCCGAGACGCCGGATGTCAGCGAGTGCATCGCCGCACCGCCGAGCGTTTCGCCGTCGACGATCTCGTTGATGGCGGCTTTCACGATCGGCGGCCCGCCCAGGTGGATGCGCGCGGTGCCGCGCACCATCACCACTTCGTCCGAGAGCGCCGGGATATAGGCGCCGCCCGCGGTGCAGCCGCCGAAGACGGCGGAGATCTGCGGCAGGCCATCGGCCGACATGCGGCACTGGTTGTAGAAGGTCTGGCCGAAATGATCCTTGTCGGGAAAGACCCGATCCTGCTCCGGCAGGTAGGCGCCGCCGCAATCGACCAGATAGATGCACGGCAGGCGGTTTTCCCAGGCGACGTCCTGGGCCCGCACGTGCTTCTTCACCGTCTCATGGAAGAACGAGCCGCCTTTGACCGTGGCGTCGTTGGCAATGACCATGCAGGCAACGCCGTGGACCAGGCCGATCCCGGTGACGATGCCGGCCGACGGCACCTCGCCGCCGTACAGGTCCCAGGCCGCCAGCGGCGACAATTCGAGAAACGGGCTGAGCGGGTCCAACAGCATGTCGATCCGTTCCCGCACCGGAATCTTACCCCGCTGCCGGTGCCGCTGTCGCATGGCCTCGCCGCCGCCCTGGGCAGCAAGGCCGTGCCGCGTCCGCAATGCGGCAAGCAGCGTTTCATAGTGCGCACGATTGCCGGCGAAGGCCGGTGCACGCGGATCGACCCGGCTTTCGATGCGCGGCATCAGCGTCGCTCCACCGGCTTTGGCACGCGACGGCGCGGCGGCTTCGAGGCAACCGCCCCGGCCCCGGCGCTGCCGCGCAGAACGATGTCGCTCAAGGCCCGGGCGACGTCGGTGACCGAATATTTGCCGGCCGGGTCATACCATTCGAGCGCCCAGTTCATGGCGCCGAAGAGGAACAGACGCAGCAGGGTGCGATCGACCTCGGGGCGCAGGCGGCCTTCCGCGGCATCCTGCTCGAGCAACTTGTGCCAGTATTCCTCATAGGCGTCGCGCTCGCCGAGCGCGGCGTCGCGCACCCGTGGAGGTACCTGGCCGAAGATGCGGATGCTGGCGCCGTTGTAGTCGTCGATTTCGAAGATGGCGCGCATGTGCGCACGGACCGCCGTCTCGACGCGCGACGCGGCGGGCGGATCGCCGAGCGCCTCGACGCTGCGCCGCACCTCGCCGAACACCGTCTGCACGCCGATGTTCAGCATCTCGGTGACAATCTCCTCCTTGGAGGCGAAGTGGTAATAGAGGCTGCCGGCCTTCATGCCGCTGGCCGCCGCGATGTCGCGCAACGAGGTCGCGGCATAGCCCTGCCGGCGGACAAGTCGCGCGGCACAATCGAGAATGTGGCGGCGGGAAGCGACACCCTCCGTCGCCACGGCCTCGCCGGACTCCGTCGAAAAGGCGGTGCGCACCATAGGTCGGGTCATGACAACAGTCGCCCGACGCCGGCAGATGCCGTGTCACGACGACGCATCAGGACGCGACAGCCGCCGATCTGCACGACGGTGCCGTGCTGGTTGAGCATCTGGAAGCGCAGCCCCACGACGCCCCGATCGGGCTTCTTCGAGGGGCGCGCCTCGACCACCTCGATGATCGCCCGCAGCGTATCGCCGGCGCGCACCGGTGCCTTGAAGTCCCAGGTGACCGAGAGCAGCGCCATCACCGTGCCGTCGAGCAAATCGAGGCGGGACGCAAGGCCGAAAGCCATGCCGAGCGCCATCGGCCCGTGGGCGATGCGTCCGCCGAATTCGCTCGCCGCGGCGAAGACCTCGTCCACGTGCAGCGGATTGAAATCGCCGGACAGGCCGGCGAAGCCGACGATATCGGCTTCGGTGATGGTTCGCCCCGGTGTCTCGAACCGCCTGCCGTGCTCGAACTCCTCGAACAGCAAACCCATCGCCATGCCCCCTCGTCTGTTCGATGCGATCTTTCCGGCTACGCACAACCCTTTGCCGCGCCTTTGTCCTGCGCCTCCTGGCGCAGATCCTTGCGTCGCAGCTTGCCCGTGATGGTCATCGGCAGGCTGTCGCGGAATTCGATCTCGCGAGGATATTCGTGTGCCGACAGGCGCGTTTTCACGAAGGCCTGGATCTCGGCCGCCAAGGCCGCCGTCGGCTCGACCCCGGGCTTGGGGATGATGAATGCCTTGACCACTTCCCCGCGCACGCGGTCAGGCACGCCGACGGCTGCGACCAGGGCCACTGCCGGATGCCTGAGCAGGCAGTCTTCGATCTCCGCCGGCCCGATGCGATAGCCGCCGCTGATGATGACGTCGTCGTTGCGGGCGTGGAACCAGAAGTAGCCGTCGGCATCGCGGTGGCCGGTGTCGCCGGTGAGGCACCATTCGCCGCGGAACTTGTCGCGCGTGGCGGCGGGATTGTTCCAGTAGCCGAGGAACATCACCGGATCGGGGGCGCGGATGGCGATGGTGCCGGTCTCGCCGGGCGGCAGCGGACGTCCCTCCTCGTCGACCACCTCGACGTCATGCCCGGGGATGGCGCGGCCCATCGACGATTCCCGGGTCGGCATCAGCACTGCGCAGTTGCCGACGACCAGGTTCACTTCGGTCTGGCCATAGAATTCGTTGATGGTGAGGCCGAAAGTTTCCCGCCCCCAAGACAGCATCTCCTCGCCGAGCCGTTCGCCGCCGCTCGCGATGCTGCGCATGCGATAGCCATATTTCGTCGCGGGATTCGGCACCTGCCGCATCATCTTCAGAGCGGTCGGCGGCATGAAGGCGTTGCGCACCTGGTGGCGCGCCATCAGGTCGAAGGCGATTTCGGGGTCGAACTTGGCCAGCCGGCAGGCGAGCACAGGCACGCCGTGATAGAGGCTCGGCAGCAGCACGTCGAGCAGGCCACCCGCCCAGGCCCAGTCGGCCGGAGTCCACATGCGGTCGCCCGGCTGCGGAAAGAAATCGTGCGGGAATTCCACGCCCGGCATATGGCCGAGCAGCACGCGGTGCGGATAGAGCACGCCCTTCGGCTGGCCGGTGGTGCCCGAGGTATAGACGATGATGGCAGGATCTTCGGCGCCGGTATCGGCCGTCGCCCGGACCGGCGAGGCACGCGCGACAAGATCGTCGAAACCGAATATGTCGGCGGCGCGCTCCGTCTCGACATTGACGATGAAGCCGAGGCCGGACACGGCGCTGCGAATGGCGGCCAGCTTTTCCACGCCGGCATCGTTGGTGACCAGCGCCTTGGCGCCGCTGTCGTTCAGCCGGTATTCCAGCGCTTCCGGACCGAACAGCGTGAAGAGCGGCAGGGCGACGGCGCCCAGCCGATAGAGCGCCAGGTGAGCGATCAAGGTCTCAGGACATTGCGGCAGCAGGATGCCGACCCGGTCGCCGCGGGCGATGCCGTGCGCCGCCAGCGCATTGGCGAGGCGCCGCGAACCGTCCTGCAGCCGGTCGAAGGAATAGCGGTCGGCCTGGCCGTCGGCGCGCTGAAAGACGAGCGCTTCCCGGCCGGCGCCCGCGTGGCGGTCGCAGATCGCCTCGGCGATGTTGAAACGCGCCGGTATATCCCACGCGAAACTTCGCCGCAGTTCGTCGTAAGTATCGCGGCGCACAAGCATTTTCGTCCTCCCGGTGCGACATCGCGTCGGCTTCACGTGCCGATCTCGAAGCAGTCTAACGTTAGTTTGGTGGTCGAGCAATCGGCACGGGCGGCCGCTCCGTCACCGGACCTGCCGCATCTCATGCACTCCCGAGCTGGCTCGAAACGAGTGCGGCGAGGTCTTTCAGGTCGCGCCCGAGGGCGGCGATCCCGACGCGCCTGATCTGCTCGCTGACACCAACGGCGATGACGGCATGGCTCATGCCGTCGCGGCTCGTTATCGGGGCCGCCAGCACCGTGACGCCGTCGATGTAGCTGCCCTCGTCAACGCCGTAGCCGCGCCGCCGCGTGGCCTCGACCTCCGCCTGCCAGGCGCGGAAGGAAAGCGGGCGATCCCACCTCAGCATGCGAAAGCGGTTTTCGATCTCGTTCCGGGAAAATCCGCCGAAGGCCGCCAGGCACCGGCCGGTGGCGCTGATCAGGGCCGGAAAACGGCTGCCGATCTCCACATGGATGCGCAGCGGCTGTTCCGATTTCGCGATCGCCACCACGACCATGTGATCCAGTCCCATGACCTTCACGCCGACAGCCGCCACGCCGTAGCGCTGCGAAAGCTGGTTCAGACCTGCCTGAACGAGGGCGGCGAAGCTGTTGCGCCGCAATATGCTTCGCGCGAGAGAAAGAATGCCTTCGTCCAGGCTGTAGCGCTTGCTCTGCTGGTCGCAGGCCACCAGCTCTTCCGCCACCAGGACGCGCAGGATGTGCAGGCAGGTGCTGGGAAACAGGTCGAGGGTCCGGGCGATGGCATTGACGCCAAGCGGCTCGCTGCTGCGGCCGAGCAGCCGCAGGATGGCGACGGCCCGCGTCACCGCCGGGACTTGACGAACGGCAACCGGACGTGGCGCGCGCGTCGCGGCCGGGATCGCTTTCCGTCGCGGCGGCGAAGCTGTTGAAACGGATCGGGTCATGCGATGGAGGCTCAGCAAGGGAATTGTACTAATACAATTTCTATAGCTGATTGACAATACCTTGCTCGGCGTGATCGATTGTTCCGGTTTCCCGGGAAGGCGTGCGCAAAGGCTGGGCATCGCGACGCATCATGAAGCTGACCGACTATACGCGCTATGCCGACGCGCAGCGACACTTCGCCCCGGCCAAACTCTGGGAACTGTTCGACGGCGACCGCGAATGGCTGAACATCGGTCACGAATGCATCGACCGTCACGTTGCCGGCGACGGCGTGGCCGTACGCGTGGCCCATGCGGACGGCCGTGACGAGACGCTCACCTTCCGCGACATATCGCTGTGGTCGTCGCGCTTCGCGCACTATCTGGCCGATCGGGGAATCAAACCCGGTGACCGCATCGCCTTCATGCTGGAACCGTCGCTCGCCTTCTATGTCGGCCTTTTCGGCGCCGCCAAGCTCGGCGCCATCGCGGTGCCGCTTTTCACACTGTTCGGGCCGGACGGCTTGCGTCTGCGCATCGACGATTGCACCCCGCGCCTGTTGTTCGTCGCACCGGACAAGGCCGATCTCGCCCTTGGCGTGACCGGCCTTTCGGTGATTGCCGCGACCGAGGAATTCATGGCGGCCCTCGCCACCTATCCCGACCGGTTCGAGACGAGGACCCGCGCGGACGATCTGGCAGTATTCCAATATACTTCCGGTACGACCCGCGAGCTGCCGGCAGCGGTGCGCCATACGCACCGCGCCGTCGTCGTCCTGATGACGGCGGCACTCTACGGCTCCGGTTTGCGCCTGGACGATCGCTTCTTCTGCCCATCGTCGCCGGCTTGGGGCCACGGACTCTGGCACGGCACGCTGGCGCCGCTGGCGCTCGGCATCCCGACCGGCGCCTATGCCGGAAAATTCGATGCAGAGCGGCTGCTCAAGGCATTGCAAGACTACGAAACGACCAATCTCTCGGCCGCCGCGACGCACTACAGGATGATGAAAAGTTCGGGCGCCGTATCGAAGTACCGCTATGCGCTCCGCAAACTCTCCTATACAGGCGAGCCGATCGACAGCGCGACGCTCGCCTTCTTCGACGAGATCTTTCATCGGCCAATCTGCAGCATCTATGGCACCACCGAGGTCGGCGTCATCCTGGTCAACTACCCCGGCGCGGACGATTTCCCGGTCAAACCCGGCTCGCTCGGCAAACCGGCGCCGGGCGTCAGGGTCGAAATACAGCGCGCCGACGGCACGGCTGCGGCGGCCGACGAGATCGGCGAAATCAAGGTCTGGCGGCGTGACGGCTGGTTCCCGACCAAGGACCGCGGCTATATCGACGGCGACGGCTATTTCCACCATGCGGGCAGGGCCGACGACGTGATCATCTCGGCCGGTTGGACCATGAGCGCCGTCGAGATCGAGGACGTGCTGCTCAAACATGCCGATGTGCGCGAGGCGGCCGTCATCGGCGTGCCGGACAAATTGCGCGGCCAGGTGGTCAAAGCCTTCGTGGTCAGCCCGCGGCCGGGCGACGATGCGTTCCTGCTGGAGCTGCAGGAATTCGTCCGGACGCGGCTCAGCCAGCACGAATATCCCCGACTCGTCGTCTTCGTCGGCGAACTGCCGAAGACGCCGGCAGGCAAAGTCAATCGCAAGGTCCTGCGCGAACGCGAAGCGACGGCAGAACCGTCCGCCACATTGAAATCGGGAGAGACCCATGCTGGCCGATGAGGAACGCCTGTTCCCGAAAATCACGGAACGCGGGCTGGAGGAACTGAGACGGCGCATCGGCGTCAGGATCGAGGATACACTCGAGCCCTGGTGCCACGAGGCGACCCGCGACAATATCCGTCATTACGCGCACGGCATCGGCGACGACAATCCGCTGTGGTGCGACCCAGACTATGCCGCCAAGAGCCGCTTCGGCGGCATTGTCGCGCCGCCGAGCTTTCTCTTCGCCTGCAACCGCATCATCTCCGGCTACGTCGGCGGGCTTTCGGGCGTGCATGCGATGTGGGCCGGCGCCGATTGGAACTGGCATCTTCCGGTGCATCGCAACGACGCCCTGACGACCGAGGCATGGCTGAAGGACCTGATCGAGCACGATACACAATTCTCCGGCCGCGCCGTGCAGCAGATCTATCACGTGAATTTCTTCAACCAGCGCGGCGAGCTGGTCTGCGAGGCCGATAGCTGGTGCTTTCGCACCGACCGCGATCAGGCTCGCGAGGCCGGCACGAAATACAAGGAGCTGAAAGCACGGCCGCATAGGCGCTACGGTGATGAGGAGCTCGCCGATCTCTACCGGCTCTACGCTGACGAGGAAGTGCGCGGCGGCGTGCCGCGCTATTGGCAGGACGTCGGCGTCGGCGACAGATTGCCGACGATGGCGAAGGGCCCGATGACGGTCACCGGCTTCATCGCCTATGCGCAAGGCTGGGGCGGCCTCTATATCCGCGCCAACAAGCTGGCCTGGAAGCAGATTCACCGTCATCGCGGTCTCGGCATCAAAAACCGCTTTGGCATCGCCGACTGCCCGGAGCGGGTTCATTGGGAAAACGAGTTCGCGCAGATGGTCGGCGCACCCGGCGCCTATGACTACGGCCCCGAGCGCTGCTCATGGTTGACCCATCACCTGACCAACTGGATGGGCGACGACGGCTTTCTTCGCAGTGCCCGCTGCAAGATCCGGCGGCACAACCCGGAAGGAGACTATCTGCGCATCAATGGCCGCGTGACTCGCAAATTCATCGACGACGGACGGCATCTCGTCGAGATCGAACAGGAGGCGCGCAACCAGGACAACGAGCTTTCGGTTCTGGGCGGCGGGGTGGTGCAACTGCCGTCGCGGGATTGAAGCCGGGCGAGCGGCGAAAGTTTCCTTTCGGATCCCTATCGCGAGCGTCGAAACCAATTCGCGACGGCGCCGGCCAGTGCGCGCCAAAGAAGCCGGAGCACCGATATCTCCTTGACCGGTCCCGGCGGCCCGGCGGCCCGGTCGGCCGCCGGCTGCGATGCGGCCGCCATGTCGGCTTCCAGGGCGGCGGCGAACTGGTCGATCAACTGCTGCGCCACCCCGGCGATCATGCCGGTGGCCCTGCCGTACTGCGCAATGCTGCCCGACAGCGTGAGATTGGTGGCGATATCGACGCGAGTGCCTTGTTCCACCGGGGAGAGCGAGCAGAGCACCTCTGCCTGCGCGCCACCCCGGCCCTTGGTATCCGCGCCGTTCGCCTTGATCGTCGCGCGATGAGCCGCGGCATCAAGCTCCTCGAAGCGGACCTGGCCGGCGAAGGCGAGCGACACCGGTCCGAGGCGGACGCCGATTTTGCCCTTGTAGGTCCGCTCGTCGACCACCTCGGTCAGTTCGGCTCCGGGAACGCAATGGGCGATGCGCCTGATATCGGTAAGCATCGCCCAGGTACGATCTGCCCCGGCACGGACGGTGAAGGCATTGCGGATGGGACCGCTCACCGCCGCACCGGGTAGCAATCGGCGCCGGGATCAATCTTCAAGCGGCACGCCTTTCGTCTCGGGGCCGAACCAGATGGCGACCAGGCCGATGAGATAGACCCAGATGATGGAAATGGCCGCGGCCTGCAGCGAGCCCAGGCTGCCCACCAGCATTCCCGTCACCAGCGGCCCGGCGCCGGCGATGACGCGGGACATGTTCCAGCAAAAGCCCTGACCGGTAGTGCGGAAACGTGTCGGGAAGAGCTCGGGCAGGTAGGCCGCGAACGTGCCGTAGCCGCCGACCAGGAAAAAGCCCAGAACGAGCGACGCGGCCTCCAGCCCGTCCACGGTTCTGACCTGGGTAAAGGTATAGATGATGGAAAGGGCGGAGCCGAGGGCGATCAGGAAGTAGGACCAGCGCCGTCCAATGGCGCTGGTAAGCCAGATCAGCAGGAGATAGCCGAGCACTGCCCCGACGTTCATGATCATGAAGCTCTCGCTGATCTTTTTCAGCGCGAGTTTCGCCTGGTCCGGCGGCAGAAGCTGATGGAACCAGATCGGCACCAGGTTGATGGTGCTGAAGCTGCCGACCATCATCGTCGTCGCGATCAGCACGCCGACGATGGTGCGCCGGCGGATCGCGGGCGAGAAGATGGCCATGAAGGTCGCCATGGCGCTGTCGGCCCGCCCGGCAACGCCGGCCTGCCGCCGCAAATCGCGCGCCTGCTGCCAGCGTTCCGGCTCCGGCACGAACTGCCGGATCACCAGCGTGATGATGGCCGGCGCCGTGCCGGCCACCAGGACCCAGCGCCAGCCGATCGGCCCGATATAGAGGTTCACCAGCGCAGCGAGGAAGAAGCCGAAGGCGAAAGTCAGTTGCATGACCTGGAGGGCGCGCGCGCGCGTCCGTTCCGGCCAGGTCTCGGCGACCAGTGCAGCACCCGCCGCCCATTCGCCGCCGATGCCGATGCTGGCGAGAGCCTGCAGGATGGCGAGCTCCCACCAGTTCCCCGCGAGACCGCTCAAGCCGGTGAAGATCGAATAGATCAGCACGGTGATCACCATCGTGCGCGACCGACCGACGCGATCCGCCACCACGCCGAAAAAGATGCCGCCGACGCCCCAGGCGAACAGTTTGACGCCGGCGATGATACCGCTGATATGCGCGATATCGGCAGGCTTGGTCGAGCCAATGAGCTGGCTGACGCTCGGGAACAGAATAAGGGTAAAGATGTTGAGGTCCATGGAATCGAACATCCAGCCCAGCATGGCCGAGAGGAGCGCCGCCCATGCGATCATGGATGCGCGTCCCGAAACAGGCATCGCCGCACCAGTTTCGGTCTTGCCGAATGAAATCGCCTTGCCGTCGCCGATTGCCATTGCGTCCTCCCCCTATCTGTCGCCGGCGCCGCTGCGCCGCTCTCCTTGTCCTACTCGCTTGAGAAACCCCGCCAGCGCCGCATTGAAGCGCGCCGGCTGATCCAGATTCGCCAGGTGATTGGCATCGTCGATGATTTCGAGCCGGGCGCCGGCGATCAGATCGCGGAGCTCCGCGGCCACGGCCGGCGGCGTGCTCACATCGTCGGCTCCGACCAGTACCAGCGTCGGCACATCGAGCGACGGCAGTTCCGCCCGCAGGTCCTGCGCGGCGATTGCCGCGAAAGTATCGATATAGACCTTGGGCAGCGTTTGCAGCACCGATTGGGCGAAGGCCTCGGCGACCGCCGGCGACGTGTCCGGGCGCAGCCGGCTCGCCGTATATTCCCGGGCGAAGCCGAGCGTGCCGATCTCGTCGATGCGCCGCCGCGTCGCGGCGATCCGCTCGGCGCCGCCGCCGCGGCCACCCGCCGAGGTGTCGGCCGCGACGACCGCGGCGACCCTCTCAGGCCAGCAGAGCGCGAAGCGCAGGGCGGTCTGTCCGCCCATCGAGAGGCCGACGAGGCTGACCCGGTCGGCGCCGAGCGCATCCGCCACCGCCTTGGCATCCGCGGCAAAGCCTTCGATGGTAAAGGTGACGTTGCCGGTCGAGCGGCCGTGCCCGCGCGCGTCGAGCGCCACGACGGTGAAATCCGACATGAGGTGCTCTACCGTGCTTTGCCACATGGCCGCCGAGCCGCCCAGGCTGTGCAGCAGCAGGACCCAGGGGCCCCTGCCGGCAACCTCGTAGTAGATGCGATCGCCGTGGTGGTCGATGGTGGGCACGGCGGTGTCCTCAGGGGCCGGAACGCGAGACAGCCATCAGGGTGCCGGCATATTCCGCCGCCATGTCGACCGAGAGGTCGGCACCCTTGGATTGGAAGCGTTTGACGGTTTCCAGGAGGAGCCGCGGGCGCGCGCCGAGCTCGGCAAGGAAGCGGTCCGCCTCGGCCGCAAAGCTCGCCGCCGGAAATACCGTGCTCGCCAAGCCGTGAAACATGGCCTCGCGCGCGTCGAACTCGCGTCCGCTGTAGATCAAATAGGCCAATGCCTTGGGCGGCACCTTGCGCATCACCGCGGACATGGCGAGTGTCGGCGCGATGCCGTGGTTGATCTCATCGAAGGAGAAACGAGCGGCGTCGGAGGCCAGCGTGATATCGCTGCCGCCGGCGAGCGCCGCGCCGAAGCCGTTCGCCGGCCCCTGTACGCAGGCGACGACCGGGATCGGCACGGCCCCGATCGCCTCATAGACATTCAGGATGCTGGCGGCGCGCTTGTAGCGGAATTCGAAGGCGCTCATCGGCGCACGCGAATCGCCCCGGCCGTCGCGTCCGCGACAAAAGGCCGGGCCGCGCGAGCGTATTGCGATCGCCCGTATCGCCTCATTCGTGCCGAGCCGGGCGAGAATGGCCGGCAGCGCCGCCATCATCTCGCCGTTGATGGTATTGCCTTCGTCCGGCCGGTCGATCTCTATCGTAGCAACCGGTCCGCCTTCTCGAACGATAAGGCCGGTCACGGTATTGGCTGCACTGGTCATGGGATGTCCTTGCTTCCTGTGCAAAAGAGTTCGCCGGCTCTCAGCTTGCAACCCTCTGTTGCGGCGCTGGTGCGTGATAGCCGAGCAGGCTCGAAAGCCGGCCGGCCTGGTAGACCACGGTGCTGACGATCTGCGGTTCGACTTCAGCGGCGACACGCGAACGAGGGGCGACGACGCAAAGGTTGCCGAGCACCTGCCCGCCGGCGGCGAAGAACGGCGCGGCGACGGCGATGGTTTCGTTCGAGAGCAATTCGCCGCGGGCGACGGCGTAGCCCTTCTGCCGCACTTCGTCGAGCGTGAGCTGGAAAGATGCGGCGTCCGGCGGCGGGCGGCCGGTAAAAGGGCACGGCGGCGCTTCCGCCAGGATCTCGTCCACTTCGTCCGGCGGCAGATAAGCCATGATCGACCGGCCAACGGCGCCCCAGACCGGCGACTGCCGCTCCAGCATGCTCATGCGATAGCGGAGCGGTTCCGTCGGGTCGACCTTGGCCACTAAGGTCAATTGGCGCCTCCCCGAGAGGTAGAGCGAAAGCCCGCAAGTCTCGTTGCAGAGCCTGACGATCTCCCGCATCACCGGGCGCGCCACCTGAACGATGCGGAGCTTCTGGCCGACCAGGGAGCCAATGCGGAAGAACTCCGCGCCAACCCGGTAGCGGCGCTGGGGCGCACGTTCGACCATCCCGAGCGACAGCAGATGCTCCAGCATGCGGTGCGTGGTGGCCGCGGGCAACCGCGTGCGTTCGGCAACCTGCTTGACCGATAGCACGCCCTCACCCTCAGCAAAGACGCGCAGAACGGCGACGACCCGCGCCGCAATCCCCTGGCTGTCGCCGGCACGCATGGCGCTCAACGGGTCCGCCCGCGCGCAGCTTCGCCGAGCAGCTCGACGATCCGCTGCGGCGTTATCGGCGCTTCGGCGATCCACACGCCGAAGGGCGCGAGGGCGTCGTCGATCGCGCCGACGATCGCCGCTATCGCCGGATTGGTGCCGGCTTCTCCCGCACCCTTGACGCCGATCGGGTTGAGCGGCGACGGCGTCTCCATGTGAAAGAGGTCGATGTTAGGGACATCCGGCGCCAGCGGCAGAAGATATTCGCCGAAATTGGTGCTTAGCGGCTGCGCACTCTCGTCGTAGACCATCCGCTCCAGCAGGGAATTGCCGATGCCGTGCGCGACACCGCCGACTACCTGCCCCTTGACGACGAGCGGATTGATCACCCGCCCGCAATCGTGGAACACGACATAGCGCAGAATCTTCACCTGGCCGGTCTCGATATCGACCTCGACCTCGGCAATATGCGTGCCGTTGGAATAGGTCGATTGATCCGGCGTGAAATAGGTGGTGTTCTCCAGCCCCGGCGTGGTGCCGCCGAGCGTGGAAGAGCCCGGCACCCCCTCTGCCCTCAGCGCGATCTCGCGGAAGCTCCTGCGCATCTGCGGTACGCCCTTGACCTGGGCGAAACCGTCCTTGAGCTCCAGGTCCTCGGCCGCAACTTCCATCATCGACGCGGCGAAGAGCTTGATCTTCTCGGCCACGGCAATCGACGCCAGATGCACCGATGAGCCGGCATTGACCGCGGAGCGCGCGGCGAAGGTGCCCATGCCGAGCGCGATGTCCGCGGTGTCGGCCGTAACGATGGTGATGTCGTCGATGCCGACGCCAAGCTGATCCGCGGCCACCTGGGCAAAGGTCGTCTTGTGCGACTGTCCCTGCGGCGTCGCCCCGGTATAGACCGTCACCTTGCCGGTGCGGGAGACGCGCACGGTGGCGCCCTCGTAGGGACCGAGGCCGGTGCCCTCCACGCAGTTGCTGATGCCTATGCCGAGATAGCGTCCGGCCTGGCGCGCCTCTGCCTGGCGCTTGCGGAAACCCTCGTAGTCGGCTTCCCTGAGCCCGCCTTCCTGGCAGGCAGGATAGTCGCCGCTGTCATAGATGACCGGCCGACCGTCGCGAAAGATGATGCCGACCTTGTAGGGCATCTGCTCCGGCTTGATGAAATTGCGGCGCCGTATCTCGGCGGGATCGAGCTTGAGCTCGCGCGCCACCCTGTCCATCAATCGTTCCATGACGAAGATGCCCTGCGGCCGCCCGGCGCCGCGCACCGGCGAGCAGGATATCTTGTTGGTCATGGCGACGATGACATCCATCTTGAAAGCGGGCAGCACGTATGGCCCCGGCACCGTCGTCGCCGCGATCCAGGGCAGCACCACGCCGGCCGGCAGATAGGCGCCGGCCTCATGCACCAGACGGCCGCGAACGCCCAATATCTTGGCGTTGGTGTCGACGGCTATTTCGACGTCCCAATACTGATCGCGCTCCATGTTGGTGGCGAGGAAGTTCTCGCGCCGGTCCTCGATCCACTTGACCGGCCGACCGAGCAGCTTGGCGCAGGCGGTAATGGTGGGATATTCCGAGTAGACGCCGCCCTTGGGTCCGAAACCGCCGCCGACGTCGGGCGTGACGACGCGGATCTGGCTGTCGGCAATGTCGAGCAAGTCGATGAGTGCGTTCTTGACCCGGTGTGGACCTTGGCTCGTGACATATACAGTGTAGGAATCGGTGTTCTGCTCGTAGGCTGCGACGATGCCGCGACATTCGATGAAGAAGCCGCCGCCGCGATGCAGAAAGAATTTTTCCTTGAAAACGTGCGGCGCCTTGGCGAAGGCCGTATCCGTGTCGCCGTGATTGATCGGGATGCGTGCCGCGACATTGGACGGCGTTCCCAGGTGAACGAGCGGCGCGTCTGGCTCGATCGCCGCGCGGCAATCGGCGATGACCGGCAGGGGCTCGTAGTCCGGCGCGATCAGCGCGGCGGCGTCCTCGGCGATGTATCGATTGTCGGCAATCACCACCGCGACCGGTTCACCGACATAGCACGCCTCATCCAGCGCCAGGGCATAGGGCATCAGCGGTTGCTGGATGATCGGATTGGGCATCATGGTCGGGATGGTGCGCTGCTGCAGCGTCTGCGGCAGGTCGGCCGCGACGAAGACC
>DATKQA010000255.1:0-3337 GCA_035523835.1 Candidatus Sulfotelmatobacter sp. | reverse complement strand
CCAGCTTCCGCTTGCGCTCCGCCAGCGTGCCGGTGGTGGCATCGCACCAGGGCTGCGCATCGTCGAACAGGTTCCAGTTCTCGAAGGTGAAGGTGAAGCCGGCGTCGGTGGTCAGGCCCTGCCCGACCACGCGGATGCCGCGCTCGCGGCAGCTCTTCAGCCAGGCGAGCGTGCGCCGATGGATTTCCGGCCGGTGGTCGAACGCCTGTACCACGTTCATCAGCATCGGCCGCCCGCTGATCTCGGCCATCTCCTCGTAGAACGACCGGTCGCGATCGTTGTCGCCCGACACCAGCAGCATCTGCATGAAGCCCTCGTTGCGCCGGCGCAGCACCTTGGCCAGCTCGCGGCAGGTATCGTCATGCATCACGTCGGTCGGCATCGGCGTGCCATCAAAGTCGCGCTGCACCGCCGCCGGGCCGGCGGGCTGCATGCGCTGCGCCGACCAGCCGCAGGCGCCGGCATCCATCGCCTGTTCGAGCAGGCGGCAGAGTTCGGCGTGCTCGGCATCGGTCGGCCTGCGGCCGGCCTTGGCGTCGGCGAAGCCCATGACCCAGATCAAGAGCGGCGAGACCGGCACGTAGGGCAGGATGTTCATCGCCTTCGGCGCGCGCTCGACGCTGTCGAGGAATTCGGGAAAGCTCACCCAGTCCCAGGGCATGCCGGCCTGCATCGAGGCCAGCGGGATCGCCTCGACACGGGTCATGGACAGCATGGCGCGCTCCCGTTCGGCCGGCCGGACCGGCGCGAAGCCGAAGCCGCAATTGCCGATCACCACCGAGGTGATGCCGTGCCAGCCCGACAAGGTCAGGTAGGGGTCCCAGAAGAGCTGGGCGTCGTAATGCGTATGCAGGTCGATGAAGCCCGGCGCGACGATCAGGCCGTCCGCGTCCAACACCTCATCGCCGTCCCGCGCATCGATCCGCCCGATCTCGGCGATGCGCCCGTCCTTGATGCCGATGTCGCCGCGAAATCGCGGACACCGCGAGCCGTCGACGATCATGCCGTTCCTGATAATCCGGTCGTAGCCAGCCATCACGCGCTTCCTCTGTGTTTTCCGATGCAAGCGTCGGGCAAATGCGCCAGGAGGTCAATTGCCCTGGCGCTTCAGCCGAGGCCGCCTGCGGCGAGGCCGAGAATGCTGGCCAGCGTCCCGGCGCCGAGCGCCCAAAGCGGATTGCGATTGCTGAGGAAGACGAAGAGTGCCGTGCCAACGGTGATCGCCGCCGTCATCGGCCCGTGATCCGCGGCACGGCCCATCACCACGCCGCTCGCCAGGATAAGCCCGACCGCGATCGGCACGAGACCGGCCTGCACCTGACGCAGCCAGCCGGCGCGGGCGAAGCGGGTGAAGAGCCTGCCGGCGGCGAAGGCGAGCAGGCTTGCCGGCAGGATCATCGCCACCGTCGCCACCGCCAGGCCGGCCAGGCCAGCGACGCGCCAGCCGATCAAGCTGACCACCAGCACGTTGGGTCCCGGCGCCGCCTGGGCGATGGCGAAGAGATTGGCGAAGGCAGCATCGTTCATCCAGCCTTGCACCTCGACCACCTGGCGATGGATTTCCGGAATGACCGCATTGGCGCCCCCGATGGCGACCAGCGAGAGCGAGGCGAAGGTCTCGGCAATCCGCCAGAGGAGCTCGCCGCTCATTGGTGCACCTTCATGTTGGCGCGCCGCCCCTTGAAGGCGATGGCAATGCTGATCGGCGCCAGGATGACGACGACCAGGATCAGCGGCAGTTGCAACAGGCCGACGGCGACGAAGGCCAGCAGGCCGAACAGCAGCGCGGCACGCGTCGGCTTCAGGTTGCGCGCCATCTTGAGCGCCGTGCCGATCACCATGCCGGCCGCCGCGGCGGCGGTGCCGGCGAGCGCCGCCTGCACCGAAGGATGCGCGGCGAAGCGATCGTAGATCAGCGCCAGGGTCATCAGCACCGCGAGCGGCATCGCCATCAGGGCGGCGAGCGCGACCAGCGAACCGGTGGCGCCCTGGAAGCGGTCGCCGATCATCACCGCGGCGTTGATGGTGTTCGGCCCCGGCAGGATCTGGCCGACGCCGACGACGGCGGCATATTCGCTCTCGCTGAGCCAGGCACGCTCCTCGACGACCACGCGCCGGGCCCAGGCGGCGATGCCGCCGAAGCCAAGCAGGCCGATCTTGAGGAAGCCAAGGAAAAGCGCGGTGCGCCCGACCGTCGCCCGCGCCGGAGCCGATGCCTTCGATGCGTCAGGCGGCGGCACGGCCGGGCCCGATCGGTCCTACACAAACCAATAGTGGCAACTAACAACCCCGAGTATGTATTTGATAGTCATGCATATCTTGTCTTTATCGAAATAACCTGCCAGTATGGTTAAGGCGAAATTAACCTTAACGAAAGATTGCGAGGGGTGCCATGCAGTTGAGCAATGAAGATTTCGGCCTGCTGCAGCTAAGCATCGACGCAATTATGGAAAGGATCGCCGACCTGCATTTGTCGGTCGTCATCGAGAGCAACTTCGATGATTTGCAGGGATTCCTCGCTGCCAACGACGCCGACCGCAATCCTACCTTCAATCCTGTGTTCAGCGATATCGAGCAGGATGCCTTCTGGTTCCGCGTGGTCGACGAGCGTGGCACCACCGTCGCCTGCCATGCCGATCGCATCTTCCGGCTGGAGGATTTCGGCGACCTGCTGGAAACCGGCCGGCTCTGGTATCGGGACGGCTTCGGCCCGCACTCGCCGGTGGACGTCAGGGTCGAGCGTCCGCACACCCTGGTCGGCGGAACGGTAAGCCATTCGGGCTCGCTCTATGTGCATCCGCGCTCGCGCGGCCGCGGCCTGTCGCTCTATCTGCCCTATCTCAGCCGGTCGGTCCTGCTGCGCAACTTCAACACCACCTACCATACCGGCGTGGTTTTCAAGTCGCTGGCCGGCAGCCGCGTGCCAACGGCCAACTACGGCTATCCGCATGTCGATCCCTGCCTCGACGGCTTCTTCCCGCCGACCGGCAAGTCCGAACTCATGTATTTCTGCTACATCGACCAGCGCGAAAGCCTGCAACAGCTCAGGAGCCTGCCCGAGCATCCCGAATTCCCGATCGATCTCGGCTTCGGGTCAAATCGAAAAATCTTCGAATATCCGGCTGTTGGTGCAAACGATCAGCGCGGTTACGCGGCGGCCGTCGTCGGCGAGCGGTAGGATCAGGCGGCTGTAGTCGTGATGGGCGCCGTCGATGCGGCCGGCAACCAGGTGAAACGCGGGCACGCCGGTCAGCACGACGGTGCGATAGTCCTCCATGACCGACTGGCGATAGGCTGCCGGCTTCACATCGCCGAGACGGAGGTCCTCGATCGCGGC
>DATKQA010000254.1:0-2431 GCA_035523835.1 Candidatus Sulfotelmatobacter sp. | reverse complement strand
GACCTGGAAACCCAGGTGCGGAACGCGCGCCTGATGCGGCAGGCGGATCGCGCCGGCCAGGCGCTTACCGTCGAGACCCGTTCCGACCGTTTCCAGGCGGTGACCGAACTCACGCTCTACACCGCCGACCATCCCGGCCTGTTCGCGCGCGCGGCCGGCGCCATGGCGGTGTCGGGGGCCAATATCGTCGATGCCAAGATCTTCACCACCACCGACGGCATGGCGCTCGACACCTTCTTCCTGCAGGGCACCGACGGCAAGGCGCTCGATCGGCCCGACCGGCTGGCGCGGCTTTCCGCCGCCATCGAGCAGACCCTCTCCGGCTCGCTCAAGCCGCACAAGATGCTGGCCGAGCGCAAGCCGACCCTGGTGCCGCGCACCGACGTCTTCCAGGTGCAGCGGGCGGTGCTGATCGACAACAACGCCTCCAATACGCACACGGTGATCGAGGTGCGCGGGCGCGACCGGCCAGGCTTCCTCTACGACGTCACCTACGCCCTGTTCAACCTGTCGCTGTCCATCTCCACGGCGCGCATCGCCACCTACGGCGAGCGGGCGGTGGACGTGTTCTACGTCAAGGACCTGTTCGGGCTGAAGGTGACGCAGAAGAACAAGCTCGCCGCCATCGAGCAGCGCCTGCTCGAGGCCCTGTTGCCGCCCTGGGAGCGCGGCCGCGCCGCGCCGGCCGCCGAGGGCGAAAGCGAGGACAAGGCGGCCCGCGGCCGGCGCCGGCGCGGCAGAGGCTCGCGCAGCGCCAGTTCGGCGCCGGCGGCCGAGTAGCGCCGGCATCCGCCTTTCATCGGCCGGCATTTTCCGTTATTGAGCGCGCATGGCGCTGCTCCGTTCCGTTGCCACCGTCGGCTCCTTCACCATGGCGAGCCGCCTGCTCGGCTTCACCCGCGACGTTCTGTCGGCGGCGATCATGGGCGGCGGCGCGGTGGCCGACGCCTTCTTCATCGCCCAGCTGCTGCCCAACCTGTTCCGCCGGCTGTTTGCCGAAGGCGCCTTCAACGCCGCCTTCGTGCCGCTGTTCGCCCGCCACCTGGAGACCGAGGGCCGCATCTCGGCGCTCGCCTTCGCCCAGCAGGTCCTGGCGGTGCTGCTGGCGGTGCTGTTCGTCTTCGTCAACCTGGTGCAGGTCGCCATGCCCTGGGTGATCGTGGTGCTGGCGCCGGGCTTCAGCCGCGACCCGGCCAAGCACGCGCTGGTGATCGAGCTGACCCGCATCACCTTTCCCTACCTCCTGTTCATCAGCCTGGTGTCGCTGCTCGGCGCGGTGCTGAATTCGCTGCACCGCTTCGCCGCCGCCGCCGGCACGCCGATCCTGTTCAATCTCTGCATCATCCTGTCGCTGCTGTTCGCCACGCCGCACCTGCCGACCCCGGGGCACGCCATGGCCTGGGGCCTCACCGTGTCGGGCATGGTGCAGTTCGTCTGGCTGGTTTTCAGTTGCCGGCGCGCCGGGGTCAGCTTCCACCTGCCACGGCCGCGTCTCACGCCCGAGGTCCGGCGCATGCTCGCGCTGATGCTGCCGGCGGCGCTCGGCGCCGGCGTGACCCAGGTCAATCTGCTGATCAACCAGGTGCTGGCCTCCTTCCTGCCGTCGGGCTCGATCTCCTCGCTCTACTATGCCGACCGGCTCATGGATCTGCCCACCGGGGTCATCGGCGTGGCGCTCGGCACCGCCATCCTGCCGCTGCTGTCGCGCCAGGTGGCGAGCGGGCAGGAGGCGGCGGCGCAGGCGAGCCAGAATCGCGCGCTCGAACTCGGGCTGCTGCTCACCCTGCCGGCCGCCGCGGCCTTCCTCGCCATGCCGCATACGCTGATCGCGCTCCTGTTCCAGCACGGTGCCTTCGGCGCGACGCAAACCGCGGCGACCAGCGCCGCCCTCTCGGCCTACGCGCTCGGCCTGCCCGGCTTCGCCCTGATCAAGGTGCTGGCGCCGGCCTTCTATGCCCGGCATGACACGCGCACCCCGGTGCGCTTCGCCATCGTCACCATGCTGGCCAACCTCGCCTTCAACCTGACCCTGATCTGGCATTTCAAGCACGTGGCGCTGGCGCTTTCGCTGTCGCTCTCGACCTGGGTGCAGGCGGCGTTGCTGGCGACGACCCTGCATCGCCGCGGCCATTGGCGCGCCGATGCGCGCCTGCTCGCCCGCGCGCCGCGCAGCCTGGCCTCCACTGCGCTGATGGCGGGCGGCGTCGTGCTGGCGGTGCAGGGGCTGCACCCCTGGCTGGCGACGCCCGGCCTGGTGCGCTACGCGGCGCTCGCCGTCGTGATCCTGACCGGTGCCGTCCTCTATGCGCTGGCGGTGCAGCTCACCGGCGCGGCGCGCTTCGGCGAGGTGCTGCAGCAGCTCCGCCGCCGTCCCGCCGCCGGCACCCTGTCCGAAGCCGGTTGACCCCTGCCGGCCGGCAGGCCATAACTC
>DATKQA010000253.1:0-2220 GCA_035523835.1 Candidatus Sulfotelmatobacter sp. | reverse complement strand
CTCGGCCTTCCATTTCTTCATCAGCGCGTCGAGATCGTCGTCGCTTTTTTCCGGCAGCGCGATGCGCACCGTTGCGAGCAGGTCGCCGTGATGGCCCTTGGCTGGAAAGCCTTTGCCGCGCAGCCGGAAGGTGCGGCCGCTGTTGGTCCAAGCCGGGATGGTCAGTTCGACATGGCCGTCGAGGGTGGGTACCCGCACCTTGCCGCCGAGCGCCGCCTCGTAGAGCGTGATCGGCAGGTCGAGTTTGAGGTCATTGCCGTCGAGCGTGAACAGAGAATGCGGTGCGACCGTCACGGTGATCATCACGTCGCCGGCGCCGGCCTGACCAGGCATGCCCTGGCCGCGCACCCGCACATGCTGGCCGGTGGTGATGCCGGCCGGAATCTTCACGTCGATGTCCTTGCCGGTCGGCAGCCGCAACCGCCGCGTCACGCCCTTGGCGGCCTCCGGCAGCGTGATCGTCGTTTCGGCATGCACGTCGGCGCCGGTGCCGAAATCCTCGGTCTCGAACTGGGCGCCGCGGCCGGCAGCACCACCAAACGCCTGGCGCAGAATGTCCTCGAACCCGCTGCCGGCGTTGGCGCCGGCGCCCGCGCCGCGGCCTCGCCGGGTGCGGGTGAAGCCTTCCGGGCCGAAGTGAAACTGCTCGAAATGCGCATCGCCGCCGCCGAAGCCGGCGCCCGGCTGGGCGCCGGCGCCGAAACCCTCAAAGCCCTGGAATCGCGGCTTGCCCTCGGCGTCGATCTCGCCGTTGTCGAACGCCTTGCGCTTCTTGTCGTCGCCGACGATCTCGTGCGCGGCGTTCAACTCGGAAAAGCGGGTCGCCGCCTTCGGGTCGTTCTTGTTGGCGTCCGGATGCAGCTTCTTGGCGAGCCGCCGATAGGCGCTCTTGATATCGGCTGCACTGGCTTTGCGATCGACGCCCAGAACCTCATAGGGATCGCGCATCCCCGCGGACTCCAAAATAGCTTGATGTCGGGCTGGCCCCGCCGCCCTTAACGTTTAGCATTGATATGTGGGCGTTAACCCGCTGAGTCGCAACGTGCGACGCTGTCCGGGCGCGACTTTGCCGCCGGCCTTCGCGCTGCTCAGCCGGCGCCGAGCGGTTTGAGGGCCTTGACCTGCCATTCGCCGCGCGCGGTCCGGCAGGCCGAGCCGCTCAGCCAGGCCTGCGAACCGGCAGTGGCGTAGCTTGCGAGGAAGTTGCGGCATGTCTGCCCGCCCTCGCTATAGGCCGTCGACAGGGGAGTGATATTGCCGCCGACACCGGTCTGCGGGTTACGCCACGGCACGCTGTTGGTGCCCTTGCCGCGTTCCAGCGCGTCGGCCACGGCGGCCCGCGCATAGGCGAGGTCGGCTTCGGATACTTTGGGTCCGACCGCCTGGGGATGCGGGGCAGACGTCGAGCCGGTCACCTCCGAGTCCGATTTGGAAAATGCCGTTTCGAGCTGATAGGAGCAGCCGCCCGCGGTCAGCGCGGCCACCAAAGCTGCGGCCGCCGCGAGACGGCGCGGCGATCCGCATAGGCGGAGCACAGACCTTCCACTATATGAGGACCGGCGAACACCCCGCCGGCCGGCCGACACGCCCAACGCGAGACCCCACAGCAAATGACCGACGCTGTCCCCATAGATCACCCGAGCGGGTTAACGGCTGGTGACTTTACCGAAGCCGATGAGCCGTTCCGGCTGTTCGCGGCCTGGTTTGCCGAGGGCAAGCGGGCAGAGCCGGTCAATCCGGACGCGATGGCGCTCGCCACGGTCGACGGCGACGGCCTGCCCAACGTGCGGATGGTGCTGCTCAAGGGCTTCGATGAACGCGGCTTCGTGTTCTACACAAACCTCGGCAGCGTGAAGGCGCACGAACTCGACGGGTCGCCGCGGGCCGCGCTGGCGTTTTATTGGAAGACGCTGCAGCGGCAGGTGCGCGTGCGTGGCGCCGTGGAACCGGTGACTGCCGCCGAGGCCGACGCCTATTTCGCCAGCCGCTCGCGCATGGCGCAGATCGGCGCCTGGGCGTCGAAGCAGTCGGCGGCGCTCGAAAGCCGCATGGCGTTCGAGAAGGCGATCGCCCGCTTCACCGCCAAATTCGGCATCGCCACGGTGCCGCGGCCGGAGTTCTGGTCGGGCTACCGCGTCGCGCCGGTCGAGATCGAGTTCTGGCAGGAGCGGCTCTACCGCCTGCACGACCGCATCGTGTTCCGGCGCACGGACCCGGCTG
>DATKQA010000252.1:0-5067 GCA_035523835.1 Candidatus Sulfotelmatobacter sp. | reverse complement strand
CGGCGACATCGACCGCCATGCGCACCGGCTGTTCCAAGGTCGAGACGGTTTCCTGGCCGCTATAGCGCTGCCGCGCGGCGGCATTGAACAGGCGCTCGATGCCGGCCTCCACACGGAGATTCGGCAGCATGCCGCGCATATGGTTCGGCACCTGCTCGGCGGGGAGACGTATCAGGTTCGGCACCAGCCCGAGACGACGGATGCGGCCGCCCGCGTGCATATAGACGTGCCGCGGTTCGGCGATGCTGCCGCCCGCGTCGGCGCGCACCAGGGCGATGAAGCCATGCGCCGGCGCCGCCAGATCGGGCCGCACGAAGGTAGCATAGGCGACGGCATGTTCCTCGAGCGTGTCGCCCTGCAACAGCAGACGCGGTTCGCCCTTGCCGACGAGCCGCGACCAGCCCTGCAGCAACAGGCCTTCGCCCTCGAGCACGCCGACGATTTCGACGGCGCCATCGTCCTCCGCCACCGCCTGCAGGACGGCGGCAAGCAGGGCGTCCACCAGCGGCAACGCTCGCGCGGCGCGGCTGGAGAAGGTCGCCAGCAGGAAACGCGCCGCGTCGGTGACCTGTCCTTCGAGCCGGGCAGCGAGTTCGGCGGCGAAGGCCGCCGCATCGATTATGGTCGGCGGCAGTCCGGCGATGCTGGGCGATTTGCTGCCGGCACCATGCAGGCGGACGAAATCGCCCGGCCGGGCCTCGCCGACGGCCGGCGCCCGCACGGCGGCGACGAACCAGCACCGGCTACCGCCGGCGCTCGGCACCGGCCAGGAAGCGGCGCGGAAGCGGCCGCGATCCTGGCGCCGGTCTTCCAGTGCGGCCGCGCCCTCGCCGGCCATGGCTTCGCCGCTCCAGCCGAGCAGCACCAGGCAATCGGCCGCCAGGCGGTGGCAGGCGACGATCTCGCCAAGCTGCTCGCGCGTGTCGGGCATCGTGGTTCCGGTCGGGTTCTGGGTCACGGTGCTTCCTATTCGGCCGCCGTCAGCGCATAGGCGGGCACATCGAGGTCACGGCAATGCCAGGCCCAGGCCGTGCCGATGATGCTGTCGAGGTCGGAAATCCTCGGCACCCAGCCGAGAACCTTGCGCGCCAGGGACGGATCGGCCATCAGGATCGGCGGATCGCCGGCACGGCGCGCCACTTCCCGCCGCGGAATGCGCCGACCGGTCATGCGCTCGGCCGCGTCGATCACCTGGCGCACGGAATAGCCGTCGCCGCTGCCGAGATTGACCGCCAGGCTGTCGCCGCCGGCCTGAAGATGCTGCAGCGCGCGGACATGCGCTTCAGCCAGGTCCTGCACATGCACATAGTCGCGCACGGCGGTGCCGTCCGGTGTCGGATAGTCGGTGCCATAGATGTCGATGGCGGCGCGCCGGCCGAGCGCCGCGTCCAGGATCAGCGGAATGAGGTGCGTTTCCGGCGTATGGTCCTCGCCGATAAGTCCTTCCGGATCGGCGCCGGCGGCGTTGAAATAGCGGAGCGCCGCGTAGCGGAACTTGTGGGCCTGGTCATAGCAATGCAGCGCCCGTTCCACCATCAGCTTGGTTTCGCCATAGGGATTGAGCGGCCGCTGCGCGGTGCTCTCGCGGATCGGCATGGTCTGCGGAATGCCGTAGGTGGCGCAGGTGGAGGAGAAGACGACGTGCCGCACGCCGGTCTCGCGCATCACGTCGAGCAGGGCGAAGCTGTTGACTACGTTGTTCTGCAGATAGACTTCCGGTTTGCTGACGGACTCGCCGACGTAGGTGAAGGCGGCGAAGTGCATCACCGCCGCGACATCGAAGCGCTTGAGCGTGTCGGTCAAGAGTTCGCGGTCGGCCAGGTCGCCGACCACGAGCGGGCCCCAGCGCACCGCCTCGGCGTGGCCATAGACCAGGTTGTCGTAGGTGACGGGCGTATAGCCGGCTGCCGCGAGCGCCTTGCAGGCATGGCTGCCGATATAGCCGGCGCCGCCGGTGACCAATATGGGCCGCGGCTTGGTTTCGGCAGGACGCGGATGTGCCGAGGTCTTGCGCTTGGTCATGCTAGCGGTGTTCCCCATGGATCGCAGGTGTGATTGTTTCAGGACGCGGGCGCGGGCTGCCCCGGCTCGGCCACGTCACCGATGCGCCGCGACCGGCTGCGCCGCCGCGGAACCTGGGTGAAATTGGCGATCTGCACCATGACCGCCGCGTTGCGTGAACGAGCCGCCAGCCGCTGATAGAGCGTCATATGCTCCTCGGCCGCGGCCGGCATGGCGCGCGGCTCGCGGATGCCCTCCACCAGGCGGCTCCAAAGAGCCGGATCGAGCGCCTCCTGCATCCGCTCCGACAGATGGGCGGCATCGCCGGCCCGGAACCAGAGGCCGTCCACCCCGTCGCTCACCGCTTCCGCCATGCCACCGATGCCGCTGCAGATGACCGGCCGGCGATGCTGGAACGCTTCCTGGATCACCAGCGGCGCGTTCTCCCACCAGATCGACGGCACCACCACCCAATCGGCGTCGGCCATGAGCAAAGCCATTTCGTCCCGCCCATAGCGGCCGCGCGAGACGATGTAGGGCGCGCCCTCGACGGCTTTCGCCAGTTCGGCCTTGAAGCCTTCGGTCTGGAAATCGGCCGCGCCGTGCAGGGTGAGCGAGATCGGCCCGGCACCGCGCTCCACCAGTCGCCGCGCCGCCTCGATGGCAACCAGGGCACCCTTGAAGGGGTTGAGATGGCCGAAGAAGGCGAAGCGGTTGCGCTTGCCGTCCGGAGGCAGGGCGCGAAGGGATGCCGGCGCGATCGGGCGAAGGCCAATGCGAATCACCTCGATCTACTCTTCCGGCAGTCCCCATTCCACATAGCGCTGCCTCAGGAATTCGCTCGGGCTGACGAAGCGATCGACCAGCGAGAAGGCCTGCTTCACGAACAGTTCGCGCATGACGAAACGATCGCGCGTAACGTCGGGGAAGCAGCGCGTGCAGGCGTCGGCCGACGGCACCCGGCAGAGCCGGCGGTCGCCGGTGGTCACGAGCTGGCCGTCGTTGGCGCAGATCGGATAATAGTCATGCAAGGTCAGGGCGATCGCCGCGCCCGGCAGAGTGCGCCGCACGAGCTGGAAAGCCTCGACGCCGATCAGCAGCGCATGATGGAAATGCACGATATCCGGCTGGAAGGTGCGAAGCAGGCGCTCCAGCTCGGTCATGACTCCGTGCAGATCGACTTGCGACAGCATGAAACGGTCGAAATGCCCGGTCCAGAGCAGGAGTTCGTCCGGTGCCCGCCCCACCGCCTGCAGCAATGTCCCCGGCAGGCGATTGCGATGCACGCGGCCGGCACAGGCGACATAAAGCGCCTCGAGCCCATAGCGCACCTTGAGCGCCTGGAACAGGCCGTGGCTGAAGATCTCGGTCCCGCCGGGATGCAGGTCCGGATGATTGTGGCAGATGAAGAGAACCTTGGGCGGCTTGTTCATCGGCGTTCCGCTTCGATCTCGAGAATGTTGATGTCCTGGAAGCTTGGCCCCGGCGTCGGCCGTCCGCTCCAGCGGCCATAGACCGGCGGACGCGCGCGGCGAAGCCCGGCTTCGAGAAACAGCGACAGCAGATAATCCTCGTCATAGGCAACCGCTGCGGCCGGATTGTCGGCATAGGCATGAAGCTGCGGCAGCGCGCCGGCGCCGTCGAACGGCAGAAGGCCGCGGCCGGCCAGCAGGCCCTCCCGCGCCGGCCGGTTCAGCATGAAGGCAGTGACGAAAAGCCGCGCTCCCGGCGCCATGACGCGGCGGAGCTCGCGTGCATAGGCGCGGATCTCTTCGGCCTGGAGATGCGTCAGAACCGAAGTCATGAAGGCGAAGTCGAAGGCGCCATCGGCGAAAGGCAGCCGGACTTCTCGCGTGTCCATCGTGCCCTCCGGATTGTACAGGGGATGGCGGAGGTCGAGCCGATGGAAGCGAAAGTTGCCGTAGCGAACGCCGATGTGGATCCTGCACCATTCGATCCCGCCGGCGGCGATGTCCACCCCGTCGTAGGTGCCGGCATCGAGATACTGCGTCAGGGGCAGGGCCATGCGGCCGATGCCGCAGCCGAGATCGAGCACGCGCTCGCCAGGCTTTAGGCCACCGGCCCGCACGAACCATTGCAGGAACTCGACGCCGACGCCGAGAAAATCGCCGTCGCCGACAAAGCAGCACTCCGACGGCGGCACCGGCAGGAAGCGATTGCGCAGCAGGTTTTGCGCCAGCCAGTCGAGGCGCGCATCCGCCTCCGGTGTATCAAAGCGCGGAGCCGCGGCGCTCATCGCCCGACCCCAGCGTCGGCCAGGAGCGAGACGCCCGTTTCCATCACCTGGGCCCGGGCGTCAAAGGTTGCGGCGAGCTCACCCATGAAGTCGGACCAGCGCCCGGCATGCAGCCGCCGGTTATAGGCGGAGGCCGCCGTGCCGACGTAGCCGGCATGCAGGTCGATCGAGCGCCGCTCGAAATGATAGAGTTCCGCGCGGGGTTCGTAGCGGATATCGAAGCCGGCGCTGCGGATCTTCAGGCAGAGGTCGGAGTCCTCGTAGTCGCCGACCACATAGTCTTCCGAAAAGCCGCCGACCTCCTCGTAGACGGCGCGCGGCATCAGCATGGCAGCGCCGGTGATGCCCGGAACCGATCGGGTCATATTGGCCGCCGGCCAGTCGCGCGGATAGCCCTTGAAGAAATGGGTGTTGTACCAGCGGCCTTCGATGTCCCGCTCGAAGGTCAGGCCGGCGTGCTGCAGCGAACCGTCGTCGAACAAAAGCTTCGGACCGACCGCTGCGGTTTGCGCTCCCTTGCCACGTGCCGCCAGAGCGGCGCGCAACCGGCCGAGCCAGCCCGGCACGATCGGGATGGCGTCCGAGTTCAACAGCATTAGATGCCGGCCGCGCGCGGCGCGGACGCCGGTATTGTTGGCCGCGGCGAAGCCGAAGTTGGCCGACATCACCACCAGGCGAAGCGGCAGCCCGGTCACGACATGCAGGCCGCGCAGCAGATGCTCAAGTTCGGCCCGCTGCTCCGGCGAATCCAGCACGTAGATCAGCTCGACGTCGCGGGCGATTTCGGCGTCGATGGCGAAAGCGGCGAT
>DATKQA010000251.1:0-3713 GCA_035523835.1 Candidatus Sulfotelmatobacter sp. | reverse complement strand
CCTTTGCCGAAGCTGCGGGTGCCGACGAGAATCGCGCGGCGATGGTCCTGCAACGCCCCGGCGACGATCTCGCTCGCCGAAGCCGAGCCGCCGTTGATCAACACGACCATCGGCAACCCGCCGGTGATGTCGCCGCCCTTGGCGTCCCAGCGCTGGCTGTCCTCCGGGTGGCGGGCGCGGGTGGAGACGATCTCGCCCTCGCTGATGAAGTCGTCGCCGACCGCGACCGCCTGGTCGAGCAGGCCGCCGGGGTTGTTGCGCAGGTCGAGGACCAGGCCATGCAGGTGGCCGCCGGCCTTCTCCTTCAGTTCGGCATACGCCTTGCGCAGCCCGCTGTCGGTCAGTTCGTTGAAGCTGGTGATGCGGACATAGCCGACATCGTTGCCCTCCAGGTGCGACTTGACCACCTGGATCTTGATCACTTCGCGCGTCAGGCTCAGGTCGAGCGGCTTGTCCACGCCCTCGCGCTTGATCGTCAGGCGGATCTTGCTGTCGGGTGGGCCGCGCATCTTGTCCACCGCGTCGTTCAGCGTCAGTCCCTGCACGGACTGGCCATCGAGGGCCAGGATCAGGTCGCCGGGCTTGATCCCGGCGCGGCTTGCCGGCGTGTCGTCGATCGGGGTGATGACCTTGATGAAGCCGTTGTCCTGCGTGACCTCGATGCCGAGGCCGCCGAACTCGCCGCGCGTCTGCACCTGCATGTCGCGGAAGGCCTTCGCGTTCATGTAGTTGCTGTGTGGGTCGAGGCCGGTGAGCATGCCGTTGATGGCGTTCTCGATCAGCTCCTTGTCGTTGACCGGTTCGACGTAGTCGGCGCGCACCCGCTCGAACACGTCGCCAAACAGGGTCAGCAGACGGTAGGTCTCGGAGCGGCTGCTGTCCTGCGCCCAGGCAACCGGCAGCAGTTGCACCCCGAATTGCTCGGCGAAGATCGCCGAGGTCGGCCCGGCCAGCACGCCGGCCGCAAACGTGGCCCCCAGCAGCAGGCCTGTGCGAAGCTTCATCCTGTGTCCCTCTCGCGCCGAAGCGCTTGCAACATGGTACTCTGGCGGCCAGTCGCCTAGAGTAGAAGTCTCTACAGTGGCCGGCTAGGAGCGCGCACGCAAGAACGGCGCCGGATTCACCGGCACGCCATCTTTTCGTAATTCCATATACAGCGTCGGCCGGTTCGCCGCAGGATTTTGTGGATCCCAGCCCGGCATGACGCCGACCGGCTCGCCCGCCCGCACCGTCTGGCCGACCTGCGCGTCCAGCCGGGCGAGGCCGGACAAGACGAAGTGATAGCCGCCGCCACAGTTCAGGATCATCAGCAGTCCGAAACTGCGGAACGGGCCGGAGAACTCGACCTGGCCGCGACAGGGCGCGATCACCCGCGCGTTCGACGGCGCCTGGTAGGAGACGCCGCTGGCCGGCCCCGCATCGGTGCGGTCACCGAAGGCACGGACGATGCTGCCGGCGACGGGGGCGGTGAGCTGCCCATGCGCGCCGGCGATGCCGGGCGGCGGTTGCGCCAGCGCCTCCTGACGCTGCGACTCGGCTGCCTGCTTCGCCCTGGCGGCCGTTTCGGCGGCGCGGCGTTCGGCCTCGATGCGGGCGATGGCGGCGCGGATGCTGTCCGCCCGGGCGGCGTCGGTGGCGGCGCGGCGTTCGGCCTCGGTCGCCGCGTCCTCGGCTGTCTGCCGGTCGCGCGCGGCCTCGGCGATCTGGGCATCGAGCGACTGGGCCAGTTGCGCCTGCTCCGCCTGCGCTTGTGCGAGGCCCGGCAGGGCAGCGTTCACCTCGGCCTGTAGGCGGGTGACGTTCGCCTGTTCGGCGCGGAGCGCGGCGGCGTCCCGCTCCAGCGTGTGCGTGAGCCCGCTGAGCACCAGCACGCCGCGCACCGCCTGTTCCGGCGGCATCGGCACGGCGAGCAGGGTTTCGGCCGGATAGAGCGACAGCCGCTCGATCACCGGCAGCACCGGCGCGAGTTCGGCGGCGCGGGCGGCGAGGCGCTTTTCCGCATCGGCACGTTGGCGGACCAGGTCGGCGACCTTGGTGGATGCGGCCGCAAGCGCATCCTCCGCGTCGCGCAGCTTGGCGGCGGTGGCGACGCGCTGGTCGGCGAGGGCCTGCTGGCGATCGGCGGCGGCCTTTGCGGCGGCAGCGGCGGCCCGCTGCGCGGCAAGGTCGGCGGCGCGGGCGTGCTCGGCGTTCCGCAATTCCCTCTGCGTCGGCGCCGGCCCGGCGGCGATGAGCAGCAGGGCGAGGGCAAGCGTTGCGCGAGCGGCCCCTCCCCCCAACCCCCTCCCACAACGGGAGGGGGAGCAGGAAGTCCCCTCTCCTTGTGGGAGGGGGTTGGAGGAGGGGGAATGCCTCCGCCCGCTCAATCCGTCAGCGCCCGCCCGGTCATCTCCGCCGGCTGTTGCAGGCCAAGGAGGTGCAGCAGCGTCGGGGCAATGTCGGCGAGGCGGCCTTCGTGCAATCCGGTCGCGTTGGTGCCGTACAGCACCACCGGCACCGGGTTGGTGGTGTGCGCGGTATGCGGGCCGCCGGTCACCGGATCCTTCATCAGCTCGCAATTGCCGTGGTCGGCGGTGACCAGCAGCGCGCCGTGCTGGCGATGGATGGCATCGACGATGCGGCCGAGCCCGGCATCGACCGTCTCCACCGCCTTGATCGCCGCCGGCAGGCTGCCGGTATGGCCGACCATGTCCGGATTCGCAAAGTTCAGCACGATCAGGTCATATTTCGCCGAGTCGATCGCGGCCACCGCCTTGTCCGTCAGTTCCGGCGCCGACATTTCCGGTTGCAGATCGTAGGTCGCGACTTTCGGCGACGGCACCATGATGCGGTCCTCGCCGGGATACCGTTTTTCCTCGCCGCCGTTCAGGAAGTAGGTGACATGCGGATATTTCTCCGTCTCCGCCATGCGGAGCTGGGTCTTGCCCGCGTCCGCGACAACGGCGCCGAGGATGTGCGCCATGCTCTGCGGCGGAAACAGCACGCCCATGAAGGGCGCGAGTTCGTCGCTGTAGTGCGTCATCCCGAGCACGGCCGCGAATTTTTTGACGCTCGGGCGTTCGAAGCCGGAAAAGCCCGGCTCGATCAAAGCAGCGAGAATTTCCCGCACGCGGTCGGCGCGGAAATTGAAGCAAAGAATGCCGTCGCCGTCGCGCATCCCCGCATAATCGCCGACCACGGCGGGGATGATGAACTCGTCGGTGACGTCGCGGCCATAGGCGTCATCGACGACGCTCGGCGCGTCGGCGAAGCGCGGCCCCTGCGCCTCGGCGAGCGCCAGATACGCCTTGCTGACCCGCTCCCACCGCTTGTCGCGGTCCATCGCGTAGTACCGGCCGCTGACCGTCGCGATGCGCGCGCCGGCGGGCAGCGCCGCTTGCAGCAGCCGGATGCACTCGGCGCCGGAGCGCGGCGGGGTGTCGCGCCCGTCGGTGAAGGCGTGCATCGCGACGGCGACGCCGGCCTGGGTCAGCGCGCGGGCGATGGTGATGGCGTGGTCCTGGTGCGAATGCACGCCGCCCGGCGAGACGAGGCCCATCAGGTGGCAGACGCCGCCGCTGGCGCGCAATTTGGCGACGAACTCCTGGAACGCCGGCATCGACGGCAGTTCGCCGTCCGCCAGCGCCTTGCCGATGCGCGGCAGGTCCTGCATGACGACCCGGCCGGCGCCGATGTTCATGTGGCCGACCTCGGAATTCCCCATCTGCCCTTCG
>DATKQA010000250.1:0-3170 GCA_035523835.1 Candidatus Sulfotelmatobacter sp. | reverse complement strand
CTGGTCTCCGAATTCGTCGCCTTCCGCGCCGCCGGCCTGCTGCTCGACGGCATCTATCCGGCCATCGCCGCGCTCGCCGCCTTCGGCGTCATGCTGGCGGCCGGCCTGCGCGTCGCCGAGGCGGCGCGGCGCCGGCTGGCGGCGGAGCTCGAACGCGAGCGCCAGCTCAAGGCGCGGCTCGAAGGCGAGCTCACGGCCGCGCGCGCCATCCAGATGGGGCTGCTGCCGCGGCGCTTTCCCGCCTTTCCCGAGCGCCGCGACGTCGATTTGCAGGCGCTGATCGAGCCGGCGCGTTCGGTCGGCGGCGATCTCTACGATTTTCTGCTGCTGGACGACAGGCAGTTGTTCTTCGTCATCGCCGACGTCTCCGGCAAGGGCATTCCGGCGGCCCTGTTCATGGCCATGACCAAGGAGGTGCTGCGCGCGGCGGCGCTGCGCCATGGCGCCGCCCTCGACCGCGTCTTTGCCGAGGCCAACGCCAAGATCGCCGCGGCCAGCGACGACATGCTGGGGCAAGGCGCCAACATGATGTTCGTGACGGTCTTCGCCGGCGTGCTCGACCTGGCGAACGGCAGGCTCGCCTATGCCAGCGCCGGGCACGATTCGCCCTTCGCGCTGCGCCCTTCCGGCCCGCTTCGCCAGCTCGCCGCCGCCGGCGGCCCGCCGATCGGCGCCATCGAGGATTTTCCCTTCACCGTCGAAGCCACCCGCCTGGTCCCGGGCGAGACCTTGCTGCTCTATACCGACGGCGTGACGGAGGCGGAGGACGCGGCACGCAACCTCTACGGCAGCGAGCGTCTGGCCGGCCTGCTGGCCGGAGCGCGCCAGGTGGCGGCCGGCGAGGTGATCGCGCTCGCCCGCGACGACCTCCGCCGCTTCGTCGGCGACGCCGACCAGGCCGACGACATCACCATGCTCGCCGTGCGCTGGCTCGGCGCCGGCGCCTGATCAGCGGACGGTGATCTCGACCCGGCGGTTCTGCGGCTCGGCGACGCCGGGGCGGGTCGGCACGGCGGGATCAAGCTCGCCGCGGCCGGCGATCGAGATCGAGCGCGGATCGAGGCCGTCGGCCACCAGCCGGTCGCGGATCGCCTTGGCCCGCTGCAGCGATAGCTGCTGGTTGTAGCTCCTGGCGCCGAGCGAATCGGTATGCCCGACCACCTCCACCTCATAGGCTGCGCGCTGCCTGATGTCGGCGAAGACGCCGCGGTAGACCTTTTCCGACTCGGCCGTGAGCTTGTCGGTATCGAAGGCGAAATACAGCCGGAAATGCCGCGGCAGCAGGGGCCGCGCCGCGATCGCGTCGGCAAAGGTCTTCTGCGCCTCCGCCGGCGTCATGCTCACCGCCTCGGCGGTGCCGCCGCGCACCTCGCCGGCGGCATAGGGCTTGTCGAGCAGGACGCTGGGCTTGCCGTCGTTCTTGCCGTCGCTGATGGCGACGGCGCCGGAGCTGCCGTCGGCATTGGGGAAGACGACGAACAGCGCTTCCCGCTGCTGGCAGGCGGCGAGGCCCGCGAGCGCGGCGAGCAGCAGCAGGACGCGCCTGACGATCATTTACCGCTGCCGACCTGGACGGCGAAGATGGTGCCGCGCACGCCGAGGATGGCCGTCGGCGTCTTGATCTTCATCGCGCCGGGGGTGCTGCGGGCGATGTCGCCGGATACCACCGACAGGGTGCCGCGATTGACGTCGGCCGTCATGGCGCCTTTGAAATTGCTCGAGTCGAAAGCATATTCCTCCATCGCGACCTGGCTGTTCGGGCCGGCGGAGAACACGGTGTTGTCGATGAATGTGATGCCTATCGCACCATCGGCGCCGGTCTCGATCGTATCCTTCTCCTGGACGAGATCGCCGACCTTGGCCGGCGTGCTGACGCCGCCGCGCACGATGAAGGTCTGCCCCGACGCCGTCTTCACCTGACCGATCTCCGCGCCGCCGGCGAACGCGGCCGGAAGCGAAACGAGAGGAACCAGCAGCATGGCCGAAAGCCCGGCACAGATGGCGACCGCGGAAAAGCGTGGCGCCCCGCTCCGCCCGATCTGGTTCGACGCCGGCATGGGAAGCCTCCAGGATGCGTTCGCTGCCGATAGTAGCTTGCCGGCGAAAGCAAGACTAGAATGCTCGTGCGGGGGAGCGGCGGGTCAGCAAGAACGGTCGGGTGGCATGGCCGGGCGGAGCATCGCCGGCGATCCGGCAGGCCTGCCGCAACGCCATCCCACAGGCGCGAGGAAGCAGCCGGGAAAGACCGCAGTGCAGGCCCAGATCACCTTGCAAAATCGCCTGTCGGAAACCGGCCGCCTCGTGCACTTCGTCGAGAATTTCGCCGCCGCGCACGGCATCGCCGCCGATGAGGTGGCGCGGCTGCAGGTGATCCTGGAAGAGCTGCTGACCAACGTGGTGAAGTACGGCTACGCCGAACCCGCCGGCCAGGGCTCGATCTCGGTGGCGCTGGCGCTCGAGCGCGGCCGCCTCAGCATCGAATTCGACGACGACGGCGTCGCCTTCGATCCGCTGACGCACCAGCCGCCCGACCTGGAGCGGGCGGTCGAGGAGCGGCCGGTCGGCGGCCTCGGCCTGCATATCCTGCGCGCGCTTGCCGACGAGGCGCACTACCGCCGCCAGGGCGGGCGCAATCATTTGTCGCTGGTGCGCCGCATTGGCCGGTGAGACGACATCCGGCGGTTCGGGCAAGCTGCCCGGCTTCAAGCGCCTGCTGGCACGCTTCCGCCGGCCGTCGGGCAGCGACCAGCGCCAGCATCCGCGCGTCTACGACCGGCCGCTCAAGCTGCTCATCGACGGGCGCCGCTACAAGACCCTCGACTGGTCGATGAGCGGCATGCGCATCGCCGGCTACCCGGCGGCGGCGGCGGTGCCGAACGCCACGGTCGCCGGCACCATCCTGGCCGGCGGCCAGGTGAAGCGCGGCGAGTTCGTCGCCGAGGTGGTCCGCGTGCTGCCCGACGGCAGCGTCGGCGTGCGTTTTGTAAAGCTTTGGTCGGAAACGTTCATTTCCATGAGCGCCCGATAGCGGCCGGTCTTCGTCCGCGGGTCGTAAGACGAGCGCATGTAACGCAACATTAACCACAATTAGTCGCAAAGTCCGTGTGACAAGTTAACAATTCGCGGTAAATTGTCTGGGCTATAGTCCTTTGCCGCGCTTAATATTGGCT
>DATKQA010000249.1:0-6186 GCA_035523835.1 Candidatus Sulfotelmatobacter sp. | reverse complement strand
GATATTCTTCGGATCGAGCGTTCGCTTCACCGCGGCCATGAGGGCAATCTCGGCCGGCGAGCGGCTGAACGAGAGATAGGCCTTCTTGTCGAGGCCGATGCCATGCTCGGCCGAGACCGAGCCGCGCACCGCCTCGAGCGGCCCATAGACCAGATTCTCGACCTCCTGCTTGGCTTCCGGGCCGCCGTTGCAGGCGACGATGACATGCAGGTTGCCATCGCCAAGATGGCCGAAGGCATGCACCTGGCTCCCGCTCCAGCGCCCGGCTGCGGCGGCGCAGAGATCGGCAATGTAGCCATCCATGGCCGCAATCGGCAGGCTGACGTCGAACGTGAAGGAAGGACCGATCTCGCGCAGATAGTGCACGTCATCGCGGATCTTCCACAGCGCGCGCCGCTCCGTCTCCGACTGCGCCAGGACCGCGTCGGCGATCGAGCCCTGCTCCAGGCAACTTTCGAGCGTCGCCTGGAAGCGCGCGCCGTCGCTCTCCGCGTCATTGCCTTCCGCCTCGACCAGCGCGACGAAGGGATGCTCACGCGATACCGGCGGCGCATTGCGACCGGCCTCGGTGACCAGCCGGTAGTAGTCGCGCCATAATACCTCATAGGAGCTCAGGGCGCCGCCGAGCGCCCGCTGCATCTCGGCCAGTACACGCGTCACCGAGGCGAAATTGCTGAAGGCCAGGAAGGCGGTGGTGAAGGCGTTGGGCAGCGGCCGCAACCTGAGCACCGCACGGGTGACGATGCCGAGCGTGCCCTCGGTGCCGATGAACAACTGCTTCAGATCGAGGCCGGTATTGTTCTTGATGATCTTGAACAGCGACGAGACCACTGTGCCGTCGGGCAGCACCGCCTCCAATCCCAGCACCATGTCGCGCATCATGCCGTAGCGGATCACCTTGTTGCCGCCGGCGTTGGTCGAGATGTTGCCGCCGATGGTGCAGGAGCCGCGCGCGCCGAGATCGAGCGGAAACAGGAAGCCGCGCTCGGCGGCATAGTCCTGCACGGCCTGCAGCGGCACGCCGGCCTGAACGGTGATCGTTTGGGACACCGGGTCCAGCTCCTCGACCCTGTTCATGCGCTCGAGCGACAGGGCGATCTCGTTCGCCTGCGCCTGGGTGCCGCTGACCAGGCCGGTCATGCCGCCGCGCGGCACCACCGGCTGCCCGGCCGCGTGACAGAGCCGCATGACCGTGGTCAGTTCGTCCGTCGTCGCCGGCCGGACCAGCGCCAGGGCGGCGCAGCCCGTCGGCTGGCGTTGCGTCGCCGGCCGCTCGGCAACGGCGGCGCCGGTCAGGACGGCACTCTCGCCGAGCGCGCGGCGCAGTTCGGCAATGAGATCGGTTGGCGGCGGGGCGCTCATCGGCAATAGCCCTCCCTCGACATGGCGACGGTAACGATACCGTCAGCGGAGAGGACTTGCACGGGGGGAGGCAGCCGATATGCTTGGCGCCGCCCGTTCCCCGGCACAGAGCGCAACCCGACCGAGAGCCCATGCCGAAAGCCGCCCAGCCGAGAAAGCGCAAACATCACAAGGTGCTGCACCGGCCGCCGTTCGATTGCATCGCGCTTCTGCTGCAAGGCGGCGGCGCGCTCGGCGCCTACCAGGCCGGCGTCTACGAAGCCCTGGCGGAAGCCGACCTGCACCCCGACTGGGTGGCCGGAATTTCCATCGGCGCGCTCAATGCGGCGATCATCGCCGGCAATCCGCCGAAGGACCGGGTCGACAGGCTGCGCACCTTCTGGCAGACGATCACCGAATCGCCGACCACCGCCTGGGCCGGCGACCTCGGCGCGATCATGCCGCGCGGCGAGGCCATCAGGACGATCTACAACCAGGCGAGCGCGACAATGGCGCTGTTCAGCGGCGCGCCCGGTTTTTTCGCGCCGCGCATCCCGCCGCCGTTCCTGCAGCCGGACGGCACGCCCGAGGCGACCAGCTACGACGATACCAGCGATTTGAAGGGCACGCTGGAACGTCTGGTCGATTTCGATCGCGTCAACGACGGCGACATGCGCTTCAGCGTCGGCGCAGTAAACGTCACCAGCGGCAACTTCATCTATTTCGATTCGACGGAATGCCACATCATCCCCGAGCACGTGATGGCGAGCGGTGCCCTGCCGCCGGGCTTTCCGGCAATCGAGATCGAGGGCGAATTCTACTGGGACGGCGGGTTGGTTTCGAACACGCCGCTGCAATGGGTGGTGTACAGCGAGCCGCGCACGGACACGCTCGCCTTTCAGATCGACCTGTGGAGCGCCCGCGGTGAATTGCCGCGCAACCTCGCGGAGATCGAGACGCGCCGCAAGGAGATCCAGTTTTCCAGCCGCACCCGCGCCGGCACCGACCAGTTCAAGCAGATGCAGCGCCTGCGCGGCGCGCTCGCCTCGTTGCTGGAGAAAATCCCGAGGAACCTGCAGGACGGCGAAGAGGCGCAGCTACTCAAATCCGCCGCCGGCCGCAAGGTCTACAACATCGTGCACCTGATCTACCGCACCAAGCACTACGAGGGGAATTCCAAGGATTACGAATTTTCCCGCCTCAGCATGGAGGAGCACTGGCGCGCCGGCTACCACGACACGGTGCGCACACTGCGCCATCCCCAGGTGCTGGAACGGCCGAACAATATCGAAGGCGTCGCGACCTTCGATCTGACCCGCGACGGCCGCGAATAACCGCAAGAAGGCAGTCCGCCGCCTAGTGACGGGCACGGAAGAAGCTCTCGAAGCGTTCGAACAGGCGTGCGGCGAGCGTCGCATCGTCCTCGCCGACCAGCTCCGGCCGCGCCTGTGCGCCGTCGTTCGTCGCCCGCCGGTCGGCCAGCACGCGACTGAGTTCTCCCTTCAGCTCCGGGCGCAGCTTCAGGATCGGGGCGATATCCGACTTGCGCAGCTCATAGATCGTCGCCGGCGTCAGCGCCGACACCGTCGCGCTGCGCGGCTCGCCGGTCAGCATGGCGAACTCGCCGAAGAACTCGCCCGGGCCGAGGCGGCTCACCTCTTCGGGCTGGTTGGCATATTGCCGTGTCACGCTGAAAATGCCGCGATCGATGAAGTACATGGAATCGCCGGGCTCGCCGAACAGCACGACGGTATCGCCGGCGGCGACCTCGCGCCGCGTCAGCAGGGCGGCGACGGAGCCGCGTTCCGACGGCGGCAGCGATTGGAACAGGGGCAGCCGGTCGATGAGGCCTTGCGCCGGCGGCGGCCGGTCGGCCTCCTTCTCCGGCTCCAGCATGTGAATATCCTGGCGCGGCGTCGAGAGCGGCGCGCCGGCCCAGGCGGCGTGGCGGTAGATGAGGTCAAGGACCTCGCCTTTGACGCGGACGGAATGGCCGTACTCGGCGACGAAGAACCGCACGCTGTAGTCGATCGATCCGGCGCCGAAGGCGCTCGCCTTCACCCGCGGCGGCGGCTCGCGCAGCACTTCTTTGCAATTGATGATGGCGTGCTGGAGGATTTCGGCGCCGCGCGCCGGCGGCGTTCCGTCGTGGAGCGAGACGGTGAACTTCACGCCGTGAATGCGGGTCGGGAAGCTGTAGTTGACGATGCGCGACTTCGCCACCACGCTGTTCGGCACCACCACATCGTCCCGGGTGATGGTCGTGACATGGGTCGCCCGCCAATTGAATTCCGTCACCTGGCCCTCGAGGTCGCCCTCCAGCGCGATCCAGTCGCCGATGCGATAAGGCCGCTCGATGTTCAGCGCGATGCCGGAGAAGAGATCGGCGAGCGTGCTTTGCAGCGCCAGGCCGAGCACGATGGCGACCACGCCCGAGGTGGCCAGCAGGCCGGTGACCGGCAGGTCGAAGACCAGGCCGACCACGGCGAAGATGGCGCCGATATAGGCGGCGCCGGCCAGCAGGTCGGTGGCGAACTTGCGCTCGTGCGGCCGGCCGTCGAAGAGCAGGAACGCGCGGCCGAGCACCACCAGCAGGCGCGCGGCGCCAAACCACCAGAAAATCTCCAGGACCTGGACGAGAACGCGTTGCCGCTCGTTGAAAGCCTCGGGCGCCGGCCGGACCGGCAGGATGCCGGCGCGCATCAGGCTGTAGCTATAGACGGCGAGGAACACGATGGAGAAGCCGACGCGGGCGGCCGTCGGCCGCGGGAACAGCCAGGTCAGCACGACCATGCCGATGATGGCGATCGCCGTCGGCAGCAGCAGCGGCTGATTGAGCAATTGCAGGGCGACACTATCCATCGTCGTCGGCTTCGGCGCTGCACTATTAATGGATCGGCGCCGCAATCGGCGCATGACGGGACGCGTTCGCCCCAACGATAAGCAGTAGGCGAGGCACCAGTCTTCGCATTACTCTGTGACCTTGGCAAGTTGCCAGCCGTCATTCCAACCAGGGATAGGAAACCGCCCATGAAAGCCGCCGTCCTCCATGCCCCGAACCAGCCGCTTACGCTCGAGGACGTGAGCCTGAGCAAGCCCGGTCCGCGCGAGGTGCTGATCCGCACCGCCGTCGCCGGGCTGTGCCACAGCGACCTGCACTTCATCGAGGGCCTGTACCCGCATCCGGTGCCCTGCGTGCTCGGCCATGAATCGGCCGGGGTGGTGGAGGCAGTCGGCGCCGACGTCACCTATGTGAAGCCGGGCGACCATGTGGTGACCTGTCTTTCGGTCTTCTGCGGCCATTGCGAGCAGTGCCTGACCGGCCATCTGTCGATCTGCCAGAACACCGACGTCAAGATGCTGCCCGGCGTGTCGCGCCGGCTGAGCTGGAAGGGCGGCCAGCTGATGAACCAGTTCCTCAACCTGTCGTCCTTTGCCGAGCAGATGCTGGTGCACGAACATGCCCTGGTGAAGATCCGGCCGGACATGCCGCTCGACCGCGCGGCGCTGATCGGCTGCGGCGTCATCACCGGCGTCGGCGCCGTGTTCCACACCGCCAAGGTCGAGCCGGGTGCCACGGTCGCGGTCATCGGCTGCGGCGGCGTCGGCATGGCCGCCATCAGCGGCGCCGCGCTCGCCGGCGCCAGCCGCATCATCGCCATCGACATGGTGCCTTCGAAGCTGGAGATGGCGAAGAAGCTCGGCGCCACCGATGTGGTGAACGCCAAGGACGGCGATCCCGCGAAACAGGTGGTCGAACTCACCAAGGGCGGCGTGCACTACAGCTTCGAATGCCTCGGCGCCAAGGTCACCGCCGAGCAATCCTTCCGCATGCTGATGCCGGGCGGCTGCGCCACCATCGTCGGCATGATCCCGGTCGGCACCAAGATCGAATTGCACGGCCCCGAGTTCCTGCGCGAACGCAAGATCCAGGGCTCGGCCATGGGCTCCAACCGGTTCCGCGTCGACATGCCGCGCCTGGTGGAATTCTACATGCAGGGCAAGCTCGACCTCGATCACATGATTTCCGGCCGGCTCAAGCTGGAACAGATCAACGAGGGCTTCGCCACCATGAAGACCGGCACCGTCGTCCGCCAGGTGATCGCCTTCAACTGACGCGCGGCGGCGGGATAAAGAGCGCCGGACGCGGGGCCCGGCGCTTTTCTTATTCAAGAGCCGATCGGCTTGACGATCCGCTCGTTGAACGGCCGCAGGATGTCGTTGGCGTTCTTCTGCGCGTCCTTCACCGCCTGGGCGGCATCCTTCTTGCCCGAGAGCACCGCCTGCATCTCGTCGTCGAGCGCCTTGCGCACCGCGACCGTGTTGTAGGTGGCGAGCCACGGTCCGGCATACTTGAGCTGCTCGACCGCCTTTAGCGCATCCGGATGCTGCTGCACGAACTGCTTCATCGCCGGCAGGTCATAGGTGCTGATGCGCGGCGCGAAATAGCCGGTGAAGCGGCTCCAGGCGCCGAGCTGCTCGGGGGCGGACATCCAGCTCATGAACTTCCAGGCCGCCTTGCGCTGTGCCGGCGTCAGGCCCTTGAAGGCGATGAGTGAGGCGCCGCCGATCGGCACCGAATTCATCACGTTGCGCGGAATGAAGCCGACACCGTAGGCGAACTTGCCGCTGGTGCCATTGCGCACGGCGCTGAGCGCGCCGGTCGACATGACGATCATCGAGGCGCGGCCGGCGTAGAAGTCTGCCGCCACCTGCCCCTGCTCGGTCACGCCCGGCGGCATCACCTTGTAGCGATTGGCCAGATCGCCCCAGAACTGCACCGCGCCGAGCGTGCTCGGCGTGTCGTAATAGACTTCGCCGCCGTAGGCCGGATTGTAGAACTGG
>DATKQA010000248.1:0-9619 GCA_035523835.1 Candidatus Sulfotelmatobacter sp. | reverse complement strand
CCATGCCGGGGCCGTCGTCCTCGATCTCGACCACCGCCATCTTGCCGCCACGCGTCAGCCGCACCAGGACCTTGCCCGAATCGCCGACCGCCTCCTTGGCGTTCTGCACCAGATGCTCGACCACCGCCTTCAGCCGGTCCTCGTCGGCGGCGACCGCGATGGCGCCGGGCTTGGCGTCGAGGCTGACCACCGGTCCGCTCTGCTGCTGCTGGACTTCGACGATCTTACGCAGCAGCGGCGCCAGCTCGACGACTTTTCGCGACAGTTGCTGCGGCTGCCCGTGCAACTGCCGCAGCAGCCGGTTCATCTTGTCGACCGACTGCCGGACGGTCTCGATCATGTCGTTCTGGAAGTTGACGTTGCCGCGGTGCTTCGATTCGTTCGACAGGATGAGCGACAACTGGCTGGCCAGGTTCTTGATGTCGTGCACGACGAAGGCGAAGCGCTTGTTGAAGGCCTCGAACTGCCGCGCCTCGGCCAGCGCGTCGGTCATCTGCTGCTCGGCCAGGTGGCTCGCCGCGTGGCGCCCCACCGTCTTGAGCAGGTCGTAGTCCTCCCAGGTCAGTTCGCGCGACACCCGCGGCCGGCCGAGCACCATGATGCCGATCAGCCGCTCGTGATGGATCAGCGGCAGAACCAGCCAGGCGCGGGCGATGGCGCGCAGCCAGTCCGGGATCGCCAGCCCTTCGTATTGCTGCGGCATCGCCGCGAACTGGTCGAGATTGACGATCCATTGCGTGCGTTCGAGGAAGGCGGCCATGGGATCGTCGCCGCCGAGGTCGGCCGCGCCCTCGACCAGGTTCCAGCGCGACAGATTCCAGGAGGCGCCGAGCGAAAAGCCGTGCGGCTCGCGCTGCAGCCACAGGCCGCCCTCGGGACTGTCGGCGATGTCGCCGATCGCCTTGATGACGCGGGTGCGCAGATTCTCCTCGCCGTCGGCGGCGGAGATGGTCTGGATGAAGCGCAGCCACTCCTCGCGATAGTCGAACTTGTATTTGAAGAAGCTCTTTTCGACGAAAACGCGGAGATAGGCGCGGAAGCTGCCGGAAGAGAGCGGCACGATCAGCAGCACGATGGTGCCGAACAGGAAGCTGGCCTGCAGGATGCCGCTCCAGGTGCCGCCGAACTGGCGCACGTAGTAGCCGGCGGCGGCCATCAGCAGGAGATAGACGCCGGCGCCGATCAGGGTCGCCGAATGGAAGGCCAGCCGGTGCGAGACGGTGATCTGCGGCCCGGTCTTGCGGTTGCGCACCGCGTGCAGCGCCAGGAGCGGCACCAGCAGGGTGTTGGTGATGCCGCGGGCGAAGAACAGATCGGCGTTCAGCCGGCGGAACAGCAGGTCGTCGGAATAGAGGAAGAAATCGTAGGCGAACAGCGCACCGGCGCCGAAGCAGAGGTACTTGATCTTCCAGTAGCGGTTGGGCGGCGTGTTGCGGAACAGGTTCTCGATCAGCGCCAGGCCGGCCAGAGCCAGCGCGATATGGCAGACGATGACGGCGAGCCGCCCGAGCGCGGCGAAGGCGGGGTCATTGTCATAGCTCAGCGCGAAGATGAGGATCGCCACGCAAATACCGAAGCCGATGACCAGATAGCCAAGCGTTGTCCGCCGCACCGGAGGCAACCAGTAGAGCGCCGTCAGGGTCGCCATCAGCCAACTGCAGCTCCGCGCCAGTTCCAGGATCTGGCTCAGCACGCTGACCTGGGGACCGTGGTAGAGGTCATAGGCCACGGCCGCGCCCCACAGCATCGTCGCCAGGCTGGCCAGCACCAGCATCAGGCCGGATAGCGCGGTGCTGCGCCAGTAGATCACCAGCAGGGCGAGGACGAGGTAGCCGAGAGCGGCACCCGCATGGGTGATGAAGCCGACGTGTGTGGGCTGGAAAGCTGCGTCCAAGTCGTCCCGATCCTACCCCTCGCGTTCAATCATCGGATGATATTGACCGGATGGGGTGTGTTGCCTAGCGACCAAACAATTGTCGGCACTGGTCTTCGCCCTGGTTTGCCGAGCCGAGCCGGTCAGCCCGGAAACAAGGCATCAGTATAGCCGACCAACCTATAGACGATGAGCCCTACCCATTCGTGAACAGCATAGGACGCGGCGATCAGGCCATCCAGCAGATTGAGCGACAGCACCCCCTCGGTTCGCCCATCGGTAATGAATCCAGCGGGATAGGGGATGACATCCCAACCGGCCCGGCGAAAGACGCCGACCGCCCGCGGCATCGATACGCCGCCGCAGATCAGAATCCAGCGGTCGCCCGGCCTGGGCTTGATCAAGGCCTTGCTCAGCACGGCGTTTTCCTGGGTGTTGCGGGAGTACTCTTCGTAGATCAGCCGGCTGCGGTCGACCCCCATCCAGTCGAGGAAGCGCCTGACCACCTCGCCTTCGCTGGCCGGCGCGCCGTTAAGCAGTCCCGACCCGCCGGTGAACACCAGTTTGGCGTCGGGGTAGCGGCGGCCGAGCGCCACCAGGGCGGCGATCGGCGTGGGATCGGTTATCGCCGGCTGGTTCCAGGCGACGGAATTGACCACCCGCTCGTTGCCGCCGAGCGCGATGATGCCGGCGACATGGTCGGGCAGCGGCGGATGGACGGGAAAGCGCTTCTCCAGCGGCAGGGTGATCCATACGCCGCCGGGCAGGACGCCGAACACGATGACGATGAGGCTGGCCGGGACCAGGCACCAGCAGGCCCAGCGGCGCCGGTGCAGCAGCAGGAGCGCGGTTCCGGCGAGCACCAGGATGCCGAAGAAATTCGCCGGTTCAATGACCACGCCGGCGAGCTTCGATATGGTAAAGAACACCAATTTTCTCCGCTGCTTATCGGTCGTTATTCATTGACTGAGCGAGCCTGGATCAGGGCGGGTAGCCGGTCGGATTCCGCCGCCGCCAGGCCCAGGCCGTCTCGATGATGGTCGGCAGGGCGGAATAGCGCGGCCGCCAGCCGAGCTCGCGCTTGATCCGCTCGGCCGCCGCCACCAGCCGGGCCGGATCGCCGGGCCGGCGCGGGCCGACCACGGTCGGAATGGCCGCTCCCGTGACCCGGCGCGCCGTATCGATGACCTCGCGCACCGAGTGCCCTTCGCCCTGGCCCAGGTTGTAGTGGCAGGAGCCCTGCGCCAGCCGGTCGAGGACGCGCACGTGGGCGTCGGCCAGATCGCAGACATGCACATAGTCCCGGATGCAGGTGCCGTCCGGCGTCGGGTAGTCGTCGCCGAAGATCTGCACCTCGGCGTGCCGTCCGAGCGCGGCATCGAGCACGATCGGGATGAGGTGGGTTTCCGGTCGGTGATCCTCGCCCAGGCGGCCGTTGGGATGCGCGCCGGCGGCATTGAAGTAGCGCAGGCAGGCATGATGCATGCCGAAGATCCGCTCGGCCCAGAGCAACAGCCGCTCGGTGGCGAATTTCGATTCGCCGTAGGGGCTGCCGGGATCGATGGCGGCCGCTTCGTCGATCGGGACGCGCTCGGGCGTGCCGAAGAGGTTGGCGGTCGAGGACAGGACGAACTTGCCGACGCCATGTTCGCAGCAGGCGCGGACCAGGTTGACCGCATTGGCGACATTGTCGCCGAGGTAGCGGAAGGGGTCGCGCATGGATTCGCCGACCAGCGAATTGGCGGCGAAATGCAGCACGGCGTCGAAGCGGTGCGCCGCGAAGAGCTGGTGCAGCCGGTCGCGGTCGGCAAGGTCGGCCTCGACGAACACGGCCGCCGACGGCACCGCCTGCCGGTGGCCCTGCTGCAGATTGTCCAGCACCACGACCGCATGGCCGGCCTCGAGGAGCGCGGCGACGGTGTGGCTGCCGACAAAACCGGCGCCGCCGGTCACCAGAACCTTGCTGCGGGTGCTCATGCGCCTTATGTCCCGATGGTTGGCAATTCGCTGGATGGCTGCCGTGAAGCCGCCGGACGGAGCCCGGCCGGGGCACTCTACAGGTCCCGAGGGGCAAAGAAAATCATTGCGTTGCGCGGCAAATTTACTACCGTGCGGTAAGGTTTTTTGAAACCTTTTCGGCTGATGATTGAAAATATGCCGATAACACAATGCCGCAAAATCGCCGCGCCTCTTCCCGTTCAGTCGCCGCTGCTCATGGTGGTGGTCGATACCGAGGAAGAGTTTGACTGGAGCCGGCCGCACTCGCGCACGGCGACGGGGGTCTCGCACATTGCGCAGCAGGATCGCGGCCAGCGCATCTTCGACCGGTTCGCGCTGCAGCCGACCTATGTGGTGGACTATCCGGTCGCATCGCAGGAGGCGGCCTATCCCTTGCTGCGCGACTGGCTCCGCGGCGGGCGCTGCCAGATCGGCACGCATCTGCATCCCTGGGTCAATCCGCCGTTCGACGAAACCGTCTCCGCCTACAATTCCTATCCCGGCAACCTGCCGGCGGCGCTGGAGCAGGAGAAGCTCGCCCGGCTGACCGGCGTCATCGAGACGAATTTCGGCACGCGGCCGACCGTCTATCGCGCCGGGCGCTACGGTGTCGGCCCGGCCACCGCCGGCATCCTGGCCCGGCTCGGCTACCAGATCGACATGAGCGTCATGCCGCGCACCGATTTCCGCGCCGACGGCGGGCCGGATTTCACCGCCTTCAGCGAAACCCCCTATTGGTTCGGACCGGACGGCAGCCTGCTGGAGATACCGGCGACGGCCGGCTGGTGCGGCGGGCTTTCCGGCTACGGCGAGAGCATCCAGCCCGTGGTGATGAACCGCATGGGCCTGCGCCTGCATGTGCCGGGCATCCTCGCGCGGCTCGGCCTCTTCGAGCGCATTCGTCTCAGCCCCGAGGGCGCCAGCTTCGCCGAACTGAAGCGGCTGACGGACGCCATGCTGGCGGCCGGCAAACGGCTGTTCAGCCTGTCCTACCACAGCCCGTCGCTGGCAGCGGGCCACACGCCCTACGTCCGCGACGAGGCCGAATTGCAAGGCTTCCTCGGCGTGATCGAACGCTACTGCGATTACTTCTTCGGGGACTGCGGCGGACAGCCGACGACGCCGGCGGCGTTGCGTTCGCTGCTGCTCGGCCGGGAGGCTGCCGGCTCCCCCTTGGCGCTCTCGCCGGCATGATGAGCCTGGCACGCATGACGGTGACCGTGCTGCTCGGCATGGCGGTCGCCGCCGGAACCATCGCCGGCGCCATCGGCCAGCCGGTGGCGCAGGAAGCCTTGCAGGCGCTCGGCAGCAGCGTGCTGGTGCGCGATCCCTCGGGCACCGAGATCCTGTCGGTATTTTCCCTCGTCGTGCTGGTGGCCGCCGCTTCGGCGCCGTTGCTCCTGGTCGGGGCCGGCATCGTCCACCTGACCGTCCTGCGGGTGATGGCGCGGCGCATCGAGGCGCTCTATGCCGTCGCCGGCCGGCTCGAGGCAAGCGCCATGCGGCGGAGTTTCCTGCAGGCGTTCCGCCAATGGAGCCTGCTGCGCACCATTGCCGCCCGCTATCTCTCCAGCCTCACCATCGAGCGCGACCCGGTGCGCGACGGCAGCCGGCTTTCGTCCAGCCGGCCGGCCGCGGATTTCTTCACCGCCGATGCCATGCTGATGGACCCGGCGACGAAGGCCCTGTTCGACCGCCTGCCGCTCATCTGCGTGGTGCTCGGCGTGCTCGGCCTGCTGGCCGATCTCGGTAACGGCCTCCTGCGCGTGCGGGCCGCCCTGGCGGCCGGCGGCGGCGACGGCCTTGCCATCCTGACCGACCGGGCGACCGCCGGCGTGGTGCTGCTGTTCGGCTGCCTGGCGCTCGCGGTGCTCTCGGGCCTGCTGCGTTGGGTCTTGAGCTTGGTCGGGCAGCCGCTGGCGCATCGCCTGCAGACGGCGGTGGATGCCTTGTTCTGGCGGCCGGCGCGCAACCCGCCGGTGCCGCCGCCGGCAGCCGACGGCCGCGCCGCGGAATGGATGACCGATGCCTTGACCCTGATCGAGCAGCGTTTCGACAGCGAGCGTCGCGCCCGGCGCGAAAGCCTGGCCGAACTCCACCAAACGCTCGAGGCGGTGCTGGCCGCAAGCCGCGAGCGCGGCGACGAGGGGCGCCTGGTGCAGGAGAGCCTGCACCACCTGGCGCAGCAGGTCGGCGCGGCGATGACGGCAATCGGCCGCGCGGGAGCGGTGCCGGCGCCGCCCGGCGAGCTGCACGCCGGCATGGCGGCGATCAACGAAAACATCGCCCGCCTGCATGACGGGATCGCCGCGCTCGCCCGGCAGGAAACCGCCGCCGTGCCGGGCGAGCAATCGGCAGCGGAGCAGGGTCTGCGCACCCTGCAGGCGGCGGTGGACGACCTGGGCCACGGACTGGGCGCGCTGCAGGCGCGGGCGGCGGGTACCGGCGAGGAGCTCGCCCGCCTGCACGCGGCGGTCGGCGTGCTGGTGCAACGCGAGGCGGCTGCCGCCGTCGATCACGATGCCGCCGGCCGTGCCCATACCGACGAAGTCTCGGCCAGGCTGGCCATGATGTCGGATGCCATGCGCGATTCGATCGGCCAACTGGCCTCCATCGTCGACAGCCTGTCGCGCATCGCCGCCGCGCTCGGGCAACGTCCCGAAAGAAGCGAGTCCGCGCCGCATCTCCCGTCGGCGGCGACCGACACCAGGGATGCGCGAATGCTGCTCAGCGAATTGCGCGAACTGATCAGCGGCGCCGATGATGTCGCCGAACCGTCGGGAAAACGCGGCGGCGGCCTCGGCGATTGAGGTGCAGATGCGGCGCTACGGCATTTGCTGTATAGAGGCGCCAGCAATCGCGCCGGCCCGCCGCCGTGCGTCACCGTTAGGGGAACCAGCCAGTAGGGGAACCAGCCTGTGGCCGTCATCGACGATGTGAAGAGGGTGCTCGGGGACACGCTGCAGCTCGGCAGCAAAATCAACGGCTTCGATGCATCGACCGGACTGTTCGGCAGCATTCCGGAATTCGATTCGATGGCCGTGGTGAGCGTGGTGACGGCGCTGGAGGAGCAGTTCGGCATTACCGTCGATGACGCCGACATCACCGGCGAGATATTCGAGACCGTCGGCAGCCTGACCCGCTTCGTCGAGACGAAGCTCGCTTCGTGACGCTTGCCGCTGATCCGCCGCCGGTCGAGCCGCTCTTTCTCGACGGTCCGGCGGGCCGGCTTTTCGCCATCTACCACGCGCCCCCGTCCAACCGGCCCGCCGTCGGCGCGGTCGTCTATCTGCCGCCCTTTGCCGAGGAGATGAACCGGGCGCGCCGCATGGCTGCGCTGCAGGCCCGGGCGCTGGCCGCTTGCGGCGTCGGCGTGCTGCTGCTCGACCTCTACGGCACCGGCGACAGCGGCGGCGAGTTCGCCGACACCCGCTGGCACTTCTGGCTCGCAGACGTGGCGGCGGCGGCCGACTGGTTGGCGCGCCGCTTGCCGGGGCCGCTCGGACTCTGGGGGCTGCGGCTCGGCGGCGCCCTGGCCGCGGCGGCGGTCGCGGCCGAGCCCGAGCGGTTTCAACGCCTGCTGCTGTGGCAGCCCGTGGTCGATGGCAAGGCCATGATGACGCAGTTTCTGCGCCTGCGGGTGGCTGCGGCGATGGGCGGCGAAGCCCGGGAGAATACCGAACAGCTTCGCGCCGACCTCGCCGCCGGCCGGCCGCTCGAGGTCGCCGGCTACATGCTTGCGCCCGAGCTGGTCGCCGCGATCGACGGCGTTCGTCTCGATGGCCTGGACCTCGGGACCGATGTCGCTGTCGACTGGCTCGAGGTTGCGGCGGAAGCCGGGCGCGGCCTCACGCCGGCGGCGCGCCGGGTTGCCGAGGCCTGGCAGCAGCGCGGCATGGCGGTAGCGGCGGCCAGCGTCGCCGGCCAGCAATTCTGGAGCACGCAGGAAATCACCCTGGCGCCGGACCTGCTGGCCGAAACAGCGCGCCGGCTGGCGGCGGGTTGGGCATGAACGAGGAACGGCCGATCGTCTTTCGCTGCGAGGGCGCGGCGCTCGTCGGCATGCTGCACGTGCCGGCATCGGCGCCGAAACTCGGCGTCGTCATCGTCGTCGGCGGCCCACAATATCGCATCGGCAGCCACCGGCAGTTCATTCTGCTGGCGCGCGCGCTGGCCGAACGGGGCATCGCGGCGCTGCGCTTCGACTGCCGCGGCATGGGCGACAGCGACGGTGAATTCCCCGGCTTCGAGCATCTCGACCCCGACATCGCCGCCGCCGTTGCCGCCCTGCGGCAGCGGCTGCCCTCGGTCGAGCGCGTCGGCCTGTGGGGTCTCTGCGATGCGGCCACGGCGATCGCCTTCTATGCCCACCGCGATGCCGATATAACCGGCGTCGTGCTGCTCAATCCCTGGGTGCGCAGCGAGGCCGGCGCGGCACGCGCCTATCTGAAGCACTATTACCTGCGGCGGCTGGTCGATCCGGAATTCCTGCGCAAGGTGGCGCGCGGGCAGTTCAGGCCGAAAGAAGCCTTGCGCTCCCTGCTGCAGCAGGTGGCCCGGGCGCGCCGTCGGCGCCCGGCTGGGCCCACGGCGGCAACGGCAGCAACGGCGGCGCCGCTGGCGGAGCGCATGGCCGAGGGTTTGCGCTGCTATGCCGGCGGCGTCCTGCTGATCATCAGCGGGCGGGATTTGACGGCGAAGGAATTTGCCGATGCCGCCGGCGCTTCCAAGGCGTGGCGGCGATTGCTCCGCGGCGACCGCCTGGTGCGACGCGAACTGGCGGAAGCGGATCACACGTTTTCGCGCGCCGCCTGGCGCGATCAAATTGCCGAGTGGACCGGCGACTGGTTCAGGCGCAGCGCCGGTAGTTGGCTTTAGGCGGTCGCGCGTTCAGTAGAGAACGTTGACGACCTCGGCGACGCCGACCCAGCAGAGCGCCGAGAAGCCGAAGACCAGGGCGAGAACGCTGCGCTTGGTCCAATGATCGTTCGCCATCATGCCGCGGATTGTCGGGGCGGTCAGGCCGCGCGCCTGAAGCGGATAGGAAAGCATGGCATTTTCCTAAAATTTGCGCCGAATTGCCCCCATGCTACCGGCCAGACCTTAACGTTCCCTGAACGGCGGGGCGCCGGCGGCGATGGGAGAGAGGTTTCGTGCCGGCCGCGTCGTGCCGCGCCAAGCTCATGGCGGCAATGCGGAATTCGCGCCGTTTAGGCTTTGTTTAAGGGTTTTTTCTAGCATCGGTCGCTACAAGCTCGAGAGCTGGATTGGCCTTGGTTCCTGCATGACGAGATCGTCTCCGGTCGCCGGCATGCGTTCCCTGTCGCGGCACGCCGCTCTGGCGCCGCGTCGGGGCGGCCGGTCACGCCAGGCATCTCGGGCAGCCGGTGGCGCGGGCATCCGCGGCGCGGGCCGAAAACAGGGCCGAGGGTGGGGCGATGGCGGCAGATAAACTCCTGGTGATCGACGACCAGATCGCCATCGCGGAACTGGTCGCCAATGTCGCCCGCACCTGCGGCTACGAAACCGAGATCACCACCAACCCCGATGTGTTCCTGCGCCGCGTCGAGGTGTGGAAGCCGAGCCATCTCATGCTCGACCTGAACATGCCGGTGGTCGACGGCGTCGAGCTGCTGCGCCATCTGGCGGCGCGCAAGACGCAGGCGCAGATCACCATCATGAGCGGTCTCGACGGCAAGGTGGTGGAAGCGGCGCGCCGGCTCGGCACCGAGCGCGGCCTGGACATGG
>DATKQA010000247.1:0-2553 GCA_035523835.1 Candidatus Sulfotelmatobacter sp. | reverse complement strand
CTGACCGAGGCCTTCTTCAGCAAATGAGCACCGTGCCGAAGATAGCGCTCAAGGGCGTGCACAAGCGCTTCGGCCCGAAGGTCGTGCTCGACGGCCTCGACCTCGAGGTCGGCGCCGGCGAATCCGTCGTCGTCATCGGCGGCTCCGGCACCGGCAAGTCGGTGATGCTGAAATGCATCCTCGGCCTGCTCAGGCCCGAGCGCGGCAGCATCAAGGTGGACGGCGAGGAAGTCGTCGGCATGCGCGGCAGCGAGCGCGAGCGGGTGCTGCGCAAGTTCGGCATGCTGTTCCAGGGCTCGGCGCTGTTCGACAGCCTGCGCGTCTGGGAAAACGTCGCCTTCGGCCTGATCCAGGGCCGCGGCATGGCGCGCGCGGCGGCGAAACAGATCGCGCTCGCCAAGCTCGCCGAGGTCGGCCTCGGCCCCGAGGTCGGCGAGCTGGGGCCGGCCGAGCTTTCGGGCGGCATGCAGAAGCGGGTGGCGCTCGCCCGCGCCATCGCCGCCTCTCCCGAGATCATCTTTTTCGACGAGCCGACGACCGGCCTCGACCCGATCATGGGCGATGTCATCAACGAGCTGATCATCGCCACGGTGAAGCGGCGCGGCACGACGACGCTCTCCATCACCCACGACATGGCCTCGGCGCGCAAGATCGCCGACCGCATCGCCATGATCCACAAGGGCCGCATCGTCTGGGTCGGCCCGGCCAGGGACATCGACCGCGCCGACAACGCCTTCGTCGACCAGTTCATCCACGGCCGCGCCGAAGGACCGATCCAGATGGAAGTGCTGCGGCCGTGAGCGGCGCGCGCCCGAGCCGAAGAACCGCCTAGATGGCCAACAAGCCGCAATCGACCTATGTCTGCCAGAACTGCGGCATGAGCTATCGCCGCTGGCAGGGCTGGTGCGAGGCCTGCGGCGAGCGCAATTCCATCGTCGAAGAAGCCGGCCGCCCGGTGGTGCCGAAGAGCCTCACCGCCGGCCACGGCCGGGTCATCGCCTTCGCCGCGCTGGACCAGGCGACGGCAGAGGAGCCGCGTGTCGCCTCGGGGATAGCCGAGTTCGACCGCGTCGCCGGCGGCGGCCTGGTGCCGGGCTCGGCCATCCTGATCGGCGGCGATCCCGGCATCGGCAAGTCCACCCTGCTGCTGCAGGCGGCCGCCGGCCTCGCCCGCGCCGGGATCGCCAGCGTCTATGTCTCCGGCGAGGAGGCGACGCAGCAGATCGCGCTGCGCGCGCGCCGGCTCGGCCTTGCCGACGCGCCGGTGCGGCTCGCCGCGGCGAACTCGCTGCGCGACATTCTCACCTCGCTCGAACAGGGCCCGCCGCCGCGGGTCGTGGTCATCGATTCCATCCAGACCATGTTCGCCGACAACCTGGATTCGGCGCCGGGCACGGTGGCGCAGGTGCGCGCCTCGGCGCAGGAGCTGGTCCGCTTCGCCAAGCGCACCGACGCCGTCGTCTTCCTGGTCGGCCATGTCACCAAGGACGGGCAGATCGCCGGCCCGCGCGTGGTCGAGCACATGGTCGACACGGTGCTCTATTTCGAAGGCGAGCGCGGCCACCAGTTCCGCATCCTGCGCGCGGTGAAGAACCGCTTCGGCGCCACCGACGAGATCGGCGTCTTCGCCATGACCGACCGCGGCCTGGCCGAGGTGCCGAACCCCTCGCAGCTCTTCCTCGGCTCGCGCAGCGGCCGGGTCAGCGGCGCCGCGGTCTTCGCCGGCATGGAGGGATCGCGGCCGCTCCTGGTCGAGATCCAGGCGCTGGTCGCCGCCTCGCCGCTGGCGACGCCGCGCCGCGCCGTGGTCGGCTGGGATTCCGGCCGGCTCGCCATGATCATGGCGGTGCTGGACGCGCGCTGCGGCCTGGCGCTCGGCGGCAATGACGTCTATCTCAACGTCGCCGGCGGCTTGCGCGTCAACGAGCCGGCCGCCGACCTCGCGGTCGCCGCCGCCCTGGTCTCCTCGCTCACCGACGTGCCGGTGCCGGAGGAAACCGTGATCTTCGGCGAGATCAGCCTGGCCGGCGAGGTGCGCCCGGTCGGCCAGGCCGACGCCCGCCTGAAAGAGGCGGCCAAGCTCGGCTTCGGCCATGCCATCGTGCCGGCCGGCACGGGCGGCCGGCAGCAGCCGCTCCGGCTTTCCGAATTCGACCGGCTCGCCGGGCTGCTCGATCTGTTTCCCGGCGTCGAGCGGGCGGGGCGGCGCTAGCCATGGACAAGCTGCCGCTCAACCCGATCGACCTCGGCATCATCGCCGTGGTGCTGCTGTCGGGCGTGCTGGCTTTCTTCCGCGGCTTCGTCAAGGAGGTCCTCGCCATCGTCGGCTGGATCGGCGCGGCGTTCGCGACGCTCTATCTCTTCACCCCGCTGGCGCCGATCGCGCGGCGCTACCTGACGCCGGCGCTGCTCGCCGATGCGGTCACCGCGCTGACCGTCTTCATCATCGCCGTCATCATCCTCTCGGTGATCAGCCATGCGATCGCCGCACGGGTGCGCGACAGCGTCTTGAGCGCGCTCGACCGCGCGCTCGGCTTTCTCTTCGGCATCCTG
>DATKQA010000246.1:0-8701 GCA_035523835.1 Candidatus Sulfotelmatobacter sp. | reverse complement strand
GCCATCAACGAAGGCCGCGCCGCGCTTGGCATGATCCCGATCGAGAATTCGGTCGCCGGCCGCGTCGCCGACATTCATCACCTGCTGCCCGACGCCGGCCTCTTCATCATCGGCGAGCATTTCCTGCGCGTGCGCTATCAGCTCCTGGCGCCGCAAGGCGCGACGCTCGAGACGGTGAAGCGCGTCTACAGTCACGTACAGTCGTTGTCGCAATGCCGGCTCGCCATCCGCGACCTCGGCCTGCAGCCGATCGACGCCGGCGACAATGCCGGCGCGGCCAAGCAGGTGGCGGAGCGCGGCAGCGCCGAGGAGGCGGCCATCGCCCCGCCGCTTGCCGGCGAGATCTACGGCCTCAAGATGCTGCGCAGCCACGTCGAGGACGTGCTCGGCAATACCACCCGCTTCGTCATCATGGCGCGCCGCCCGCTGGAGCCCGACCCGAACGTCGGCATCTCCATGACCAGCTTCGTCTTCCAGGTGCGCAACGTGCCGGCTTCGCTCTACAAGGCGCTCGGCGGCTTCGCCACCAACGGCATCAACATGGTGAAGCTGGAAAGCTACATGACCGACAACAGTTTCGCCGCAACGCAGTTCTATGCCGAGATCGAGGGCCATCCGGCGCACAAGGCGGTCGAGCGCGCCTTCGAGGAGCTGCAGTTCTATTCCACCAAGCTCAAGGTGCTCGGCGTTTATCCGCAGGCGGAATTCCGGCGCCACAACTGAGCGGCGCGGCCGATCAGTAGTTGGCGCCGGCGAGCCAGGCCTTGACGAGCTGGTGGGCCAGGGAGAGCGGCGGCGGGATGCGCGGCGTCTCCGGCGTGGTGCTGCGCCGGAGCATCTCGGCGACCTCGTCCTTGGGAAACCAGTGCGCGGCTTCGAGCTCGTGCGCGTCGACCTGGATCGCCTCGTCGAGCGCCTCGCCCATGCAGCCGATCATCAGCGAAGCGGGAAACGGCCAGGGCTGCGAGGCGTGATAGCGGACGCGGCCGACGGTGATGCCGGCCTCCTCCATGATTTCGCGCCGCACCGCGTTTTCGATGGTTTCGCCGGGCTCGATGAAGCCGGCAAGCGCCGAGAACATGCCGCGCGGGAACATCGGTTGGCGGCCGAGCAGGCAGGTCTCGCCACGCAGCACCAGCATGATGACCACCGGATCGGTGCGCGGAAAATGCTGCGTCTCGCAGCTTTCGCTGCTGCAGAGCCGGGAGTAGCCGGCCTCCTTCGCCGCCGTGGCGGCGCCGCAGGACGGACAGAAGCCGTGCCGCGCGTGCCAGTCGATGAGCGCCCGCGCCTGCGCCAGGATGCCGGCCTCCTCCGCGCTGACCTGCGGCGCGATGGAGCGCACGTCGACGAACTTGCCCCAACCCTGGCGTCGGCCGTCGGGCACCGACGAGGCATCGACGGCGAAATGGCAGGCGCCGTCGGCCAGGCCGAGCATGACCAGGGTGGCGCCGCCGTCGATCAGATCGCGCACCTCGGCGCCGGGGCGCCAGTCGAGGCGCGGGCCGGCCTCGAAGGCGACCAGCGCCCGCAACTGATGCAGCGGCAGGAAGCGGCTCTTAGTGTCGGCGAGCGCGGCGGCAACCCAGGCGGCGTCGCGGCGAAGATGGGAAGCGCGGTCGAGCGTATTGCCGGCGAAGACGATCGGCGCGGGGCTGGCGGCGGCGGCTCTGTCGTTCATGGAGCGGCACACTGCCATAGGGTCCCGGCGCCGGCAACCGCGGGCGCACCCTTGCCGCTTTCCGGGTGTCATGCGATATAGCCCGACCGACGCGAGCGGGCCTGGCATGCTGTTCAGCAGTTGCCCGTTTCTCCTGATCCTCCTGCTCCAAGTCCCTGATCGGCTACTACCTGGCCTGCCGCAGCGAAGCGGCACGCACCTGGTTTCTCGTCGCCGCCTCGACGGTCTTCCACGGCTGCTGGAACATGCGGCTGGTGCCGCTGCTCGTCGGCTCGATCCCTGGCGGTCGGGCGCCCTGCTGCTGGATTTCCTGCGTCTCGGCCTGCCGACCCGCACCGACGACAACTATTGGGACGATATCCATTATCGCGGCGCCGTCGCGGCACTCGGGGAGCGTTCGATTTCCGCCGTGATTACAGGCGCTTCCGAGGTGGGAAGCGATATTGTCGCGGGGACGCGCGGCACCCCTCCCGGCTGACCGGGTGGGCTTGCCTCGGCGCACCGGAATCCTGATATAGTCGGCTCGGGAGGTTGGCGGCGGACGGGACGCTCGCCAACCCGGTCAGGTCCGGAAGGAAGCAGCCGTAACGAGATTCGGCCCGGGTCGTAGCCAGCCTCCCACCCGCTCCCAGCCGCGAAGCCTGATGCCGGAAACCGCAGCCGCCCCCTATCGCGTCCTCGCCCGCAAATACCGGCCGGCCACCTTCGCCGAGCTGGTGGGGCAGGAGGCCATGGTGCGGACGCTCACCAATGCCATCGCCTCCGGACGGCTGGCGCATGCCTTCATCCTCACCGGCGTGCGCGGCGTCGGCAAGACCACCACCGCCCGCATCATCGCCCGCGCGTTGAACTGCACCGGCCTCGACGGCCGGGGCGGCCCGACCATTTCGCCCTGCGGTCAGTGCGACAGTTGCCGCGCCATCGCCGAGGACAGGCACGTCGACGTGCAGGAAATGGACGCGGCATCGCGCACCGGCATCGGCGACATTCGCGAGATCATCGAATCCGTGCGCTACGCGCCGGCCTCGGCGCGCTACAAGATCTACATCATCGACGAAGTGCACATGCTCTCGAACCAGGCCTTCAACGGCCTGTTGAAGACGCTCGAAGAGCCGCCGGCGCACGTGAAGTTCATCTTCGCCACCACCGAGATCCGCAAGGTGCCGGTGACGGTGCTGTCGCGTTGCCAGCGCTTCGATCTGCGCCGGGTCGAGGCCGACGTGCTGATCGCGCATCTCGCCGCCATCGCCGGGAAGGAGGCCGTCGCTGCGACGCCGGAGGCGCTGGCGTTGATCGCGCGGGCGGCGGAGGGCTCGGTGCGCGATGCGCTCTCGCTGCTCGACCAGGCCATCGCCCATGGCAACGGCGCCGTCGCGGCCGAGCCGGTGCGCGACATGCTGGGCCTGGCCGATCGCAGCCTGGTCTTCGCCCTCTATGACATGGTCATGCGCGGCGACGTGGCCGCGGCGCTCGGCTCGCTCCGGGCGCAATACGACGTCGGCGCCGACCCGCTGGCGGTGCTGCAGGACATGCTCGAGCTGACCCACTGGCTCACCCGCATCAAGGTCACGCCCGAGGCGGCGGAGGATGTGGCCGCGTCGGAAACCGAACGACGGCGCGGCCGGGAGATGGCGGAAGCGCTGACCCTGCCGATCCTGAGCCGCGCCTGGCAGATGCTGCTCAAGGGCATTGGCGAGGCGCGCCAGGCGCCGCACACCCTGGTCGCGGTGGAGATGGTGCTGATCCGGCTCGCCTATGTCGCCGACCTGCCGAGTCCGGCCGATCTGGTGCGCGAATTGAAGGGCCAGCCGGCGCCGGCCGGCGCGACGCCGCTCGCGGCGGTACCGGCAGCGCCGGCGCCGCGCGGCAGCAACATGCCGGCGCGTTCCGCCGCGGCGCCAGAGGCGGTCGGCCTCTCGCGGCCGTTGCCGGAAGCGGTGCCGGAGCGCGCGCCGCCGGTGGCGCTCGCCATGCCGGCGGATTTCGCCGCCGTGGTGGCGCTGGCCGGCGAACAACGCGACATGCTGCTCAAGGCGCATCTGATCAATTTCGTGCATCCCGTGCGCTTCGAACCCGGTCGCATCGAATTTCGCCCGACCGAGGGTGCGCCGGCCGATATCGCCGGCCGGCTGGCGGCGCGGCTGCGCGAATGGACCGGGCAGCGCTGGGTGATCAGCATTTCGGCGGAGGCCGGCGCGGCGACCTTGGGCCAGGTCGCGGCGGCGGCGGAAGCAAGCCGCAAGGCGGCGCTGGAGCAGCATCCGCTGGTCAAGGCGGTGCTGGAGACCTTTCCCGGCGCCGCGATCCAGGCGGTGCGCGGCCGCGCGCCGATCGCCGAGGATTTTGCCGGCGAGACGGACGATGCCGCCGCCGATGTGCAGGACGGAGACGAGGCATGAAGAATTTGAGCCAGATGCTGAAGCAGGCGCAGGAGATGCAGTCGCGCATGGCGGAAATGCAGGCCCGGCTCGACACTCATGAAGTGAGCGGCGCTTCCGGCGGCGGCATGGTGACGGTGACGTTGAACGGCAAGGGCACGATGCGCCGCGTCAAGCTCGATCCCAGCCTGATCGATCCGGCCGAGATCGAAGTGCTGGAGGACCTGATCGTGGCGGCGCACCAGGATGCCAAGAGCAAGGTCGAAGCCTATGTCGCCGAGGAGACCGCCAAGCTCACCGGCGGGCTGAAGCTGCCGCCCGGCATGAAGCTGCCCTTCGGCTAAATGCATCGGCGCAATTCTATTCCATGACCGAGCTCGAGCGGCTCATCCAGTTGCTGGCGAAATTGCCCGGCCTCGGGCCGCGCTCGGCGCGGCGCGCGGCGCTGCACCTGGTCAAGCGCAAGGAAGCGCTGATGCTGCCGCTCGTCGAGGCGATGGGCGCCGCCGCCGACAAGGTGCATCCCTGCCCGGTGTGCGGCAATCTCGATACCGAAGATCCCTGCGGCATCTGCCGCGATCCCCGGCGCGAACCGAGCGTGCTCTGCGTCGTCGAGGAAGTGGCCGATCTCTGGGCCTTGGAACGCGCGGCGGCATTTCGCGGCCGCTACCACGTGCTCGGCGGCACGCTGTCGGCGCTCGACGGCGTCGGCCCGTCCGACTTGAACATCGAAACGCTGGTCCGCCGCGTTGCCGGTGGCGAGTTCAAGGAAGTCATTCTCGCCACCAATGCCACCGTCGATGGCCAGACCACGGCGCACTACATCACCGACCGGCTGGCGGCGACCGGCGTTGCCGTATCGCGCCTCGCCCATGGCGTGCCGGTCGGCGGCGAACTCGACTATCTCGACGATGGCACCTTGACCGCGGCGCTGAAGGCGCGCCGGCCGTTCTGAGGCACTGGTGCGCGAAACAGGCTCGATCATCATCGAGGCGGCGCGAAGCGCGACCGAGGAGGTGCGTGCCCTCGTCGGCGAGCTCGACGAGGTGCTGGCAGCGGAATATCCGCCGGAGCAGCGGCACGGGCTGGTGCTCGACGCCATCTTCCGGCCGCATATCCGTTTCTTCGTGGCCCGCATCCGGGGCCGCGCGGTCGGCTGCGGCGGCGTGGCGCTGTTCGCGGATTTCGCCGAGGTGAAGCGCATGTACGTGCGCGCGGCCGTGCGCGGACAGGGCGTCGCGCCGGCATTGCTGGCGCAGCTCGAAAGCGAAGCGCGGGAGGCGGGCCTGTCGCTGCTCCGGCTGGAAACCGGCGATCGCCAGGGCGCGGCGCTGCGCTTCTACGAACGCTCCGGCTTCCGCCGTTGCGGCGCCTTCGGCGACTATGCCGCCATGCCGCCCGCGGCCATCGCCACCAGCGTGTTCATGGAAAAACCCCTGGGACCGGCGGCCTGACGCGAAGGCCTACGGGCCGATCAGGCGCGGCCGCGCGCCCGTTGCCGCCGCGGCCGGTTGCGCCGTATCCGGCGCCTCCAACTGCACCGCCCCGACCTGGTCGGTCTTGCGCGCCACCTTGTCGGCGGAAATCTCGATCTGGCGGATATCCTGCTCGGCCTGGCCGAAGTGCTTGCGCAGGCTGCCGACCCGGTCGAGGAGGCGGCCGACGTCCTCGGTCAGCGCCGTCACCTGCCTCTGGATTTCGCCGGCCTGTTCGCGCATGCGTGCGTCGCGCAGTACGGCGCGGATGGTGGTGAGGGTGGCCATCATGGTGGTCGGCGAGACGATCCAGACGCGGCGGCGCTGCGCCGCCTCCACCACGGCGGAGAAGCGGCTGTGCAGCTCGGCGAATACCGCTTCCGACGGCAGGAACAGCAGCGCGCTCTCCGCCGTCTCGCCGGGCAGGATGTACTTGCCGGCAATGTCGGCGATGTGCTTCTGCATGTCGGCGGTGAAGGCGCGGGCGGCGAGTGTGCGGGCCGCATCGTCGGCGGCGTCGGCCAGGGCGCGGTAGCTTTCCAGCGGAAACTTGGCATCGATGGCGATCGGGCCGGGCGGATTGGGCAGCCGGATCAGGCAGTCGACCCGGCTGCGGTTGGAGAGCGTCGCCTGGAACTCGAAGATGCCTTCCGGCAAGGCGTCGCGCACCAGATTCTCCAGGATCTGCTCGCCGAAGGCGCCGCGCGCCTGCTTGTTGTCCAGGATGTCCTGCAGGCCGATCACCTGGCTCGACAGCGCGCTCAAGCCCTTCTGCGCCTCGTCGATGACGGCGAGCCGGGTCTGCAGCTCGCCGATGGTGCGGCTGGTCCGGTCGGCCGATTGCGTCAGGCTGTCGCCGAGCTGTTTCGACACCGCGTCCAGCCGCTCCGCCACGGTGCGGCCGAGTTCGGCTTGCGCGGTCGCCGTCGTATCGGCCAGTTGGTTGAGCCGGCCGGCAAGCTGATTCTGGGTGGCGGCAAGCGTTTCGGCAAGCTGCGCCAGCCGTGGCATGTCGGCCTGCCGGCCGTCATCCGCGCCGGCGCGGCGGCGCAGCAGCAACGCCAGGCCGGCGCCGATACCGCCGGCCAGGGCCACAGCCGCAAGGATGACCAGAATTTCCGCCGACGACATGTTTTTAACCTTCGATTCGCCGCCGCCAGCTTAGCATGGCTGCCATTCCCCCGCCTTGACGGCTTGGGCCGGCTGCAATACCTAAGGCGCGTCGTTCCGTCCGAGGACCCATGGCCAAACTGCCGATCATCACCGCGCCCGATCCCCGCCTGAAGGTCAGATCGACCAAGGTGGAAACGGTCGATGCGTCGGTGCGCAAGCTGATGGACGACATGCTGGAGAGCATGTACGGCGCGGTCGGCCTCGGCCTCGCCGCCATACAGGTCGGCGTGCCGAAGCGGATCATCGTCATGGACCTGGCCAAGCAGGGCGAGCCGGCCAAGCCGCTCTACCTGGTCAATCCGGAAATCGTCGCGATTTCCGATACCGATCTCGCGAACGAGGAGGGCTGCCTGTCGCTCCCCGGGCAATATGCCGAAGTGGAGCGGCCCGACCGGGTGGAGATCCGCTATCTCGACTACGATGGCAAGCCGCAGCGGCTGAAGGCCGAGGGCATGCTGGCTGTCTGCGTGCAGCACGAGATGGATCACCTGGAAGGCGTGCTGTTCGTCGATCACCTCTCCCCGCTCAAGCGCAACATGATCCTGCGCAAGCTGCAGAAGCAGAAGAAACTGCAGGCCGCCGAGGCCTGAAGCCGGCAGCGCGGCGACCGCGGCGCTGCTATTCTCGCCTCCATGCAGCGGTTGCGACTGATCTTCATGGGCACGCCGGAATTCGCCGTGCCGACCCTGGCGGCGCTTATCGATGCCGGCCACGAGATCGCCTGTGTCTACAGCCAGCCGCCGCGTCCCGCCGGCCGCGGCCAGCGCGACACGCCCTCGCCGGTGCACGCCTTTGCCGCCGCGCGCGGCCTCCCTGTGCGCACGCCGGCGCGGCTCAAAGAAACGGCCGAGCAGCAGGCCTTTGCCGCGCTCGGCGCCGATGCCGCCGTGGTGGTCGCCTACGGCCTCATCCTGCCGGCGGCGATCCTGGCGGCGCCGCGGCTCGGCTGCATCAATCTGCATGCCTCGCTGTTGCCGCGCTGGCGCGGCGCCGCGCCGATCCAGCGTGCGCTGATTGCCGGCGACCGGGAAACCGGCGTCGCGGCCATGCTGATGGAAGCGGGCCTCGACACCGGCCCGGTGCTGCTGGAAGCGAAGCTGGCGATCGCGGATGACGCGACCGCCGGCAGCCTGCATGACGAGCTCGCCGCTCTCGGCGCGCCCCTGATGGTACGCGCTCTGGAAGGCCTCGCCACCGGCAGCTTGCAGCCGCGGCCGCAGGCGGCCGCAGGCGTCACCTATGCCGCCAAGCTCGACAAGGACGAAGGCCGGCTCGACTGGCGCCGCCCGGCGGCGGAACTCGCGCGGCTGGTGCGCGGCCTCGATCCCTGGCCGCGCGCCTGGTTCGAGCATGCCGGTGTGCGCCTGAAGGTGCATCGGGCGGCGGTCGTTCCCGGATCGGGTCCGCCCGGAACCGTGCTGGATGCGATGCTGACCGTCGCCTGCGGCGAAGGCGCGCTCCGACCCCTGGTGCTGCAGCGGCCCGGCCGGGCGCCGCTGCCGGCGGCGGAATTCCTGCGCGGCTATGCCATTCCCGCCGGCACCCTGCTCGTCTGATGCCGCGCTACAAGCTCACCCTCGAGTACGACGGCACCGGCTTGGTCGGCTGGCAGCGCCAGGAGAACGGCCCCTCCGTTCAGGGCGCGCTCGAGGAAGCGGTGCTGCGCTTCGCCGGCGAGAGGGTGACGGCAGTCGGCGCCGGCCGCACCGACGCCGGGGTGCATGCCGAGGGCCAGGTCGCGCATCTCGACCTGCGGCGCGACTGGCCGGCGGAAACGCTGATGAACGCGGTGAATTTTCATCTCCGGCCGGCCGCCATCGCCGTCCGCACGGCCGCGCTGGCGGCGGCGGATTTTCACGCCCGCTTCTCCGCGACGGCGCGGCACTATCGCTATCGCATCGTCAATCGCCCGAGCCCGCTGGTGCTCGACCGCGACCGCGCCTGGCAGGTGGTGCCGCCGCTCGATGCCGCGGCGATGCAGGCGGCGGCGCGCC
>DATKQA010000245.1:0-4568 GCA_035523835.1 Candidatus Sulfotelmatobacter sp. | reverse complement strand
CGGTGGCGACCGCGTTATTCGCCAATTCGCCGTTCACCGAGGGCAGGCCGAACGGCTACCTGAGCTATCGCAGCCAGATCTGGACCGACACCGATCCCGACCGCTCCGGCATGATCCCGTTCGTCTTCGCGCCGGACTTCGGCTTCGAACGCTACGTCGACTGGGCGCTCGACGTGCCGATGTATTTCGTCTATCGCCAGGGCCGCTACATCGACGCCTCCGGCCAGTCGTTCCGCGATTTCATGGCCGGCCGGCTGCCGGCCTTGCCGGGCGAGCGGCCTTCGCTGCGCGACTGGGCGGATCATCTCACTACGCTCTTTCCGGAAGCGCGGCTCAAGCGCTACATCGAGATGCGCGGCGCCGACGGCGGCCCCTGGTGGCGGCTCTGCGCCCTGCCGGCGCTCTGGGTCGGACTGATCTACGACCAGGCCGCGCTCGATGCCGCCTGGGAACTGGTGCACGACTGGACCGATGCGGAGCGGCAGCGCTTGCGCGACGAGGTGCCGCGCACGGCGCTCGGCACCCGCTTCCGCAATCGCACGGTGCGCGAGATCGCCGGCGACATGCTCGGCATCGCCGGCGACGGCTTGCGCCGGCGGCATCGGCTCAGTGCCAGCGGCGAGGACGAGGGCCACTTTCTCGAGCCGCTGCGCGCCATCGTCGCCAGCGGCCGCACGCCGGCCGAGGAGCTGCTCGCACTCTATAGCGGCAAGTGGCGCGGCGACATCGACCGCGTGTTCACCGAACTGGCCTACTGAGCATTGGGGCCGCCGGCGCGCCTGGTCTCGCCGAGCGCCTGCCGCAGCGTGTCCGCATCGTAGAGGGAGGTCGCCTCGGCGAGGTCGAGCGGCGCCTGCTCGTCGATCAGCCGCTGTTCCAGCCGGTCGAGCTCGGCGCGTGCCTGCGGAAACTCGTGCGCTTCCGCGAGGTGGCCGATCGCGGCGATGGAAGCGGCCCAGCCGAGCAACACCTTGCGGGCCGCGTCATCGGTCGGCGCCTGGAAGCGGGCATAGATGCGGCCGACTTCCTCGCGCAGCATGCGGCTGACCAGTTCGGCCAGTGCCGCATCCTCATCGAGCAGCGGCTGGCGCACGACATCGATATAGCGGCCGAGCCGGTCGAGATCGCCCGACAGGGTCACCGCCTGATAGGGCGCCTCGCCGCCGCCGACGGCTTGGAGATAGGCGAGGAGATCGTTCTTGTCGCGGTCGTCGAGCTTGAGGCCGAACAGCCGGTCGAAGTGATCGATCACCTCTGCCACCGTGTCGTAGCGGCCGTCGTGAAAGTACGGCGCGTCGAACTGCAACCCGAGCAGGCTCGGCGTTTCGACCGGTCCGCCGGAGCCGACGTCGTGGCGGTGAAAATCGAGGAAACCGTATTCCGGCACGTGGCAGGCGGCGCAGCGTTGGCGGAACAGCGGCTCGCCGGCGCGCGCTTCCGGGGGCGCCGCTTCGGTCAGCTTGCCGTCCGGCGCCAGGAGCGGGTTCGGCAGCGGCGCCAACTCGTTCTCGTAGGCGATCAGCGCGTCGAGCACGATGGGCGGTGGTTCGGCGCCGGCAAACTCCTGCACGATCACCTTGCCGGTGAATTCGCGCAGCGACTGGAACTGGCCGCGAAAGCCGTAGGGCGCGTGCTCGCCGATGTCGCGCAGGCTCGGAATCGACAGCGGATTGTCGATGCCGTCATCGGCAAGGCGGTTCCACAGGTAATGCGTCACGTCGACCGTGCCCGGCTTCGACGACAGGCCGGGGATGAAGAAGCGCACGTTCTTGGCGCCGCCGGTATGGCAGGTGTCGCAGGAAATGCCGGCCTTGGCAGCATTGCCGCCGAGCGTTTCGGGCGAGCGGAAGACGAGCTCGCCGAGCCGCACCAGGAACGACGGCTTGCCGCCTTCCTGCTCGACCCGCAGCACCGGCCGCGGCCGTTGCAGCGTGGCGAGGCCGAGGTCGCTGCCGGCCGGCAGCCATTCGCTCGGCGTCAGCAGCGACTGTGCCGCGGCCTGATGGCTGGTGAATGCCAGGAGCGCGGCGAGCGGCGCGCGGCGAAACCAGCGTGACAGGGCAGCCAGGAGATGCCGCCGATCTCAGGCGGCGGTGCCGCCGACGGTGAGGGCGTCGATCAGCAGGGTCGGCTGGCCGACGCCGACCGGAACGCCCTGGCCGTTCTTGCCGCAGGTGCCGATGCCGGAATCGAGGGCCATGTCGTTGCCGATGGCGCTGACGTGCTTCAAGACCTCGGCGCCGGCGCCGATCAGGGTGGCGCCCTTCAGCGGCCGGCCGACCTTGCCGTTATCGATCGCATAGGCTTCGGTGCAGGAAAAGACGAACTTGCCGGAGGTGATGTCGACCTGGCCGCCGCCGAACTGTACGGCATAGATGCCCTTTTTGACCGAGGCGAGGATTTCCTTCGGATCGGCCTTGCCGCCCAGCATCATCGTGTTGGTCATGCGCGGCATCGGCATGTGGCCAAAGCTCTGCCGGCGGCCGTTGCCGGTCGGTGCCACGCCCATCAGCCGGGCATTCAGCCGGTCCTGCAGGTAGCCGCGCAGGATGCCGTCCTCGATCAGCACGGTGCGCTGGCTCGGCGTGCCCTCGTCGTCGACGGTGAGCGAGCCGCGCCGGTCCTGGATGGTGCCGTCGTCGATCACGGTAACGCCGGGCGCCGCCACGCGTTCGCCGACCCGGCCGGTGAAGACCGAGGTTTGCTTGCGGTTGAAGTCGCCCTCCAGCCCATGGCCGACGGCCTCGTGCAGCAGGATGCCGGGCCAGCCGGGGCCGAGCACGACCGGCATTTCGCCGGCCGGGGCGGGAACCGCCTCGAGGTTGACCAGGGCCTGGCGCAGCGCTTCGTCGACCTGGGCGTGCCAGCTCTCCGGCTCCAGGTAGGCGAGGTAGCTGGTGCGGCCGCCGGCGCCATGGCTGCCGCTTTCCTGGCGGTCGCCCTCGCCGACCACGACCGAGACGTTCACCCGCACCAGCGGGCGGACGTCCCGCACCGTCTGGCCGTCAGCGCGGATGATGGTCACCGCCTGCCAGGAACCGAGCAGCGAGGCGGAAACCTGCCGCACGCGCGGGTCTCGGCCCCGGGTGTAGGCATCGATCTCCTGCAGCAGGCGCACCTTGGCGTCGAACGGTACGGCGCTCAGCGGATTGTCGGCGACATAGAGATGCCGGTTGGTGCGGGCAGGACCTTCGGCCGCCGTACCGCCGTGGCCGGCGAGCACGGCGCGCACCGTGCCGCCGGCGCGGCGGATGGCTTCCTCCGACAGTTCCGAGGCGTGGGCGAAGCCGGTCGATTCGCCCGCCACGGCGCGCAATCCGAAGCCCTGCGAGGTGTCGAAACTCGCGCTCTTCAGCCTGCCGTCGTCGAAGCTGAAGCTTTCCGACTGGGTGTATTCGAGGAAGAGTTCGCCGTCGTCCGCGCCTTTGAGCGCGTCACCCACGAGGCCTTCGACGCGGCTGCGATCCAGCCCGGCGCGGGTGAAGAACAGGTCGTCTGCGGCAATATCGGTCATGGCGGACTCCTCGACACAGGCTACGGCGCATCGCAGGTGTAGCGATGTTCCCTAGAAATGGCGACTGCGACCTTCCGCCACAAGGCGACGACGCCATCGCTTGGTTAGCATAACAGCATCCGGGAGAGCCGCCACGGGCGGGCCCGGCAGCGGGCGCGACAGCCGCTCGAGGGCAGTTCCCAACCGGCCGCCGGCGGGTTTTGAAACCCTGGAAAATATGCGACATATCGTCGCACAAACCGGCCGATAGAGCCCTCGACAAGGCCGTCGGCTTATGGTGAAAGGATCGTGGTTTCCGGCGCTTAGGCGGGGGCCGAGGGGACAAAGCGCGAGGCCCGGCAAGGGTACTACGCGCAGCGACGACGAGGAGCGGAAACTGACCATGTCGTGGACCAGAGTTATTGCGCGCAAAGCGCTATTCGGCCTCTTACCCGCCCTCGCCACCGCCCTGTTCGCCGCCGACGCGCTCGCCGATGGTCCGCTCGGCCAACCGCACCCCTGGCAGCTCGGCCTGCAGCAGGGGGTCACCCCGGTCAAGGAATCGATCGCCAGCCTGCACGATCTGCTGCTGATCATCATCACCGTCATCACCGTGCTGGTGATGGGGCTGCTGCTCTACGTCATCGTGCGCTTCCGCGCCGGACGCAATCCGGTGCCGTCGAGAGTGTCGCACAACACGGCGATCGAGATCGCCTGGACGGTGCTGCCGATCGCCATCCTGATCGTCATCGCCATTCCCTCTTTCAAGCTCATCTATTTCGTCGACCAGGTGCCGAAGGCCGACCTTACGATCAAGGTCACCGGGCATCAGTGGTACTGGTCCTACGAATATCCCGACAACGGCAATTTCGGCTTCAACGCCGTGCTGGTGCCGGACAAGAAGCCGCGTCTGCTGGAAACCGACAATCACGTGGTGGTGCCGGTCAATGCCAACGTGCGCGTCCTGCTGACCAGCGAGGACGTGCTGCACGACTGGTTCATCCCCTCCTTCGGGGTGCAGAAGGAGGCGGTGACCGGGCGCATCAACGAAACCTGGTTCCGAGCGGAGAAGACC
>DATKQA010000244.1:0-4392 GCA_035523835.1 Candidatus Sulfotelmatobacter sp. | reverse complement strand
GCCCGTCAGCGGCGATCTCTGCCGGCCGATAATCCCCGAACGTATCTAGACGACTTTATTTTATTTATCAGTGCCTTATGTGGGCTTACGGGATGCTACGGGATAGTCCCGGATGGGCCTGAATTATTCCCACTCGATCGTGCCTGGCGGTTTTGAGGTGATGTCGTAGGTCACGCGGTTGATGCCCTTGACCTCGTTGATGATGCGGGTGGCGACGCGGCCGAGGAAGTCGTGTGCGAAAGGATAGTAGTCGGCGGTCATGCCGTCGGTCGAGGTCACGGCGCGGAGCGCGCAGGCATAGTCGTAGGAACGGCCGTCGCCCATCACGCCGACGGTGCGCACCGGCAAGAGCACGGCGAAGGCCTGCCAGATCGCGTCGTAAAGCCCGGCCTTGCGGATCTCGTCCAGATAGACGGCGTCGGCCTTGCGCAGGATGGCGAGCTTCTCGGCCGTCACCTCGCCCGGCAGGCGGATGGCGAGCCCCGGCCCCGGAAAGGGATGGCGCTGCACCATGGCGTCGGGCAGGCCGAGCTCGCGCCCGAGCGCGCGCACCTCGTCCTTGAACAGCTCGCGCAAGGGCTCCACCAGCTTCATGTTCATGCGCTCGGGCAGGCCGCCGACATTGTGGTGCGACTTGATGGTGACCGAGGGGCCGCCGTGGAAGGAGACGGATTCGATCACGTCGGGATAGAGCGTACCCTGGGCCAGGAACTCGGCGCCGCCGATCCGGCGCGCCTCGTGCTCGAACACGTCGATGAAGGTGGCGCCGATGATCTTGCGCTTCTGCTCGGGGTCGCCCACGCCGGCGAGCTTGCCGAGGAAGCGCGCGCCGGCGTCGCTGTGCACCAGGGGGATGTTGTAGTGGTCGCGGAAGAGACTCACCACCTCCGCCGCCTCGCCGCCGCGCATCAGCCCGGTATCGACGAAGACGCAGGCGAGCTGGTCGCCGATCGCCTCGTGCAGCAGCACGGCGACGACGGAGGAATCGACCCCGCCGGAAAGCCCGCAGATCACGCGGCCCTGGCCCACCTCGGCGCGGATGCGCCCGATCGCCTCGGCCTTGAAGGCGGCCATGGTCCAGTCGCCGCGGCAGCCGGCCACCTTGTGGGTGAAGTTGCGCAAGAGCGCCGCGCCTTCGAGCGTGTGCAGCACTTCGGGGTGGAACATCAGGCCGTAGAAGCGGCGCCGGTCGTCGGCGATGGCGGCGAAGGGCGCGCCCTCGCTCACCCCCACCACGCGGAAGCCGGGCGGCGGCGCGGTGATGCGGTCGCCGTGGCTCATCCAGACCTGCTGCTTGCCGCCGGGCTGCCAAACGCCGTCGAACAGCGTGCAGGGTTCGCGCACCTCCAGCATGGCGCGGCCGAACTCGCGATGGTCGGAGCTTTCCACTTTGCCGCCGAGCTGCGCCGCCATGGCCATCTGGCCGTAGCAGATGCCGAGCACCGGCACGCCGAGGGTGAAGAGGCGGTCGGGCGCGCGCGGCGTGCCCATCTCGGCGACCGAGGCCGGCCCGCCGGACAGGATGACGCCCCTGGGGTGAAAGCGGTCGAGCGCCGCCTCCGCCCTCGAATAGGGCACGATCTCGCTGTAGACGCCGCCTTCCCGCACCCGGCGCGCGATAAGCTGCGTCACCTGCGAGCCGAAATCGATGATCAGAATCATGTCCGACATGGCGGGAAGCTAGTGATTCGCCGCGGCCAAGTCCAGCCCGCGCTCGGCAAAATCGCCGGCGACTCGGCGACGGCAGCCGTCGGCGCCGCCGTCGCCGTGCGGCCCGCCGGTCAGCTCGTCTTGTTGGCCTTCTTGTACGCGGCCACCTTCTGCTTCAGCACGGTATATTCGGCGCAGCCGAGCAGGCAGATCTTGTCGAGCGCGTCGAGGTGCTTCTGCGCGTCCGCCAGGTCGCCCTTCAAGAGATAGGCCTCGCCCATATATTCGTGCGCGCCCTTGTGGTCGGGGTTGATGGTCAGCGCCATGCCGTAGTGCTTCAGCGCCGCATCCATGTCGCCGGCGTTGCGGTAGGCATAGCCGAGGTAGTTCTCCAGGTCGGCATTCTTCGGATCCTTGGCCTCGGCCTTGGTCAGCGACGCGATGGCGCTCTTCCAGTCCTTGGCCTCCACCGCCGCCTTGCCGGCGGCATAGTCCGGGTTCGCCGCCGAGGACTGCGACGGCTTGGAATCGTCGTCGGAGTTCATGGCGAAAACCGCCGGGGCGCCGAGCGCCACGACCGCGGCAAAGGCCAGGCAGAGGGTGAACTTCGGATGCTTGCTCATGCTCGTAACTCTCTCCATTTGTTATGTAGCGGCGGCAGCGGCATGGGCTGCCCGAACGCAATGTCCCCCGGGGAACAATCGGCGCCGCCATTCTCATCCCAGGATAAGGCAAATCGGCCGGCGGCGCAGCATCACCACGGTGTGATCCCGCCGCGCTCCAGCACCGCGGCGAAAAATCCATCCGTGCCATGGCGTTGCGGCGTGAGGCGGAGATAGGTGTCGGAGCCGGGCGGCAGCGGCGCAGCGACCGTCCAGGCCGCCGCGGCCGGCAGCAGCGCGAATCCGCCGTGCCGGCCGAGGAAGGCCTGCACCTGGCGCTCGTTCTCGGCCGGGAGCAGCGAGCAGGTGGCATAGACGATGCGCCCGCCGGGGCGGACCAGCGCCGCCGCCCGGTCGAGCAGCGCCGCCTGCAGCGCGCGGTCGCGCGCCAGGTCGTCCGGGGTGAGTCGCCAGCGCGCCTCGGGGTGGCGGCGCCAGGCGCCGGTACCGGAGCAGGGCACGTCGAGCAGAACCCGGTCGGCCTTGCCGGCGAGCTCGCCGAGCAGCGGACCGCCCTCGCCCAGCACGCGGTGGCTCTGCACGTTGCGCACCCCGGCACGCTCGAGCCGTGGCGCCAGGCGCCCGAGCCGGCGGGGGTCGCTGTCGCAGGCATAGATCTGGCCGCGATTCTCCATCTCGGCGGCGAGCGCGAGCGTCTTGCCGCCGGCGCCGGCGCAGAGATCGACCACCTGCATGCGCGGCCTGGCGCCGACCAGCAGCGCGACGAGCTGCGAGCCCTCGTCCTGCGGCTCGACCAGGCCGGTCCGGAACAGGGCGAGATGGCTGAGATCGGCGCGGGCCCGGAGGCGGAGCCCGAGCGGCGAATAGGGTGTCGGCGCCGCGGCGATGCCGACCGCGGCCAGTGCCGCCTCGGCCTCGGCCCGCTCGCCCTTCAGCCGGTTGACGCGGAGATCGACGGGCGCGCGGGCGAGCAGCGCTTGCATCTCCGCCACCACATCGTCGCCGAACCGGTCGCGGAGTTCCGGCTCCAGCCAGGGCGGATAGGCGCCCTGCACCCAGTCGGGCGCAGGCCCATCGCGCGCGTCGACGAGGCTTTCGAGCAGGGCACGCTCGGTTTCGTCGAGCGGCGGCGGGGCGAAGCGCGAGCCGTCGAACAGCCGCGCGACATCGTCCGTCGGCTGCCCGCCCGCCAGCGCGGCGATGATGAGGTTGCGCGGTGTCGGCGCGGCAGCGGCCGCCTGCAGGCGCCAGGCCAGCTCGCCGCGCCGGCGCAGCACGGCATAGACCTGCTCGGTGATGGCGCTGCGGTCCTTGGCGCCGGCGAAGCGGCGGCCGCGGAAGAAGGCGGCGACCTGGCGGTCGGCGGCGCCGCCGGACTGGATGAGGCTCAGGAGCTCGACGGCGGCGGCGACGCGAGCCGCGGGCGTCATCCCTCCTGCCGGTAGTTCGGCGCCTCGCGGGTGATGGCCACGTCGTGCACGTGGCTCTCGCGCAGGCCCGCGCTGGTGATCTTGACGAACTGGCAGTCGCGCTGCATCTCGGCGACGGAGCTGGTGCCGGTATAGCCCATGGCGGCACGAAGCCCGCCGATGAGCTGGTGGATCACCGCTTCCACGGATCCCTTGTAGGGCACGCGGCCTTCGACGCCTTCCGGCACCAGCTTCAGCTCCGCCTTCACGTCTTCCTGGAAATAGCGGTCGGCGGAGCCGCGCGCCATGGCGGCGATCGAGCCCATGCCGCGATAGGACTTGTACGAGCGGCCCTGGTAGAGGAACACCTCGCCCGGGCTCTCGTCGGTGCCGGCAAGCAGCGAGCCGACCATGGCGCAATCGGCGCCGGCGGCGATGGCCTTGGCCAGATCGCCGGAATATTTGATGCCGCCGTCGGCGATGACCGGGACCTCGTTCTTGCGGCACACCTCGACCACGTCGCTGACGGCGGTGAACTGCGGCACGCCGACGCCGGCGACGATGCGCGTGGTGCAGATGGTCCCCGGGCCGATGCCGACCTTGACCGAATCGACGCCGGCATCGATCAGCGCGCGGGCGCCGTCGGCGGTGGCGACATTGCCGCCGACGAGCTGGACGTAGTTCGACTGTTTCTTGATGGCGTTGATGGT
>DATKQA010000243.1:0-8858 GCA_035523835.1 Candidatus Sulfotelmatobacter sp. | reverse complement strand
GACATTGCCGAGCGGATAATACTGCTTCATCCAGGCGAGCCAATCCTGCGTCGCCTTGTCGCTCTGCCACTGCGGGTCGGTCGGATCCTTGATATAGGCGGTGGAGAGGATGCCGGCGGCGCGCTCGGGTCCGGCCGGGATCATCACCGCGGAGACCGATACCGAGATGCTGTTGATGATGTGCAGCGGCTTCCAGCCGATGTCGGCGACCTTGCGGATCGCCTGCGCCACCTGCTTCGGGCCGGAGAAATCCAGGAACACGTCGGCGCCCGAGCCCTGCAGGGTGACGATCTGCGAATCGATGGTCGGGTCCGTCGCCTCGTAGCTCACCTGCTTGACGATCATGCTCTTGGCCTTGCCGCCGAGGCCGGCGGTGAGGCCGTCGAGATAGTCGCGGCCGTAGTCGTCGCCCTGGTAGAGGATGCCGACCTTGGCGTCCGGCTTATGCTGCAGCAGATACTTGGCGTAGATGATCGATTCCGAGCGGTAGGTCGGCTGCCAGCCCATGGTCCAGGGGAAGTGCTGCGGATCGCCCCACTTGCTGGCGCCGGTGGCGACGAAGAGCTGCGGTACCTTCCTGGCGTTCATGTATTTCTGGATCGCCGTGTTGGGCGGCGTGCCGAGCGAATTGAACAGCAGCAGCACCTGGTCCTCTTCGACCAGCCGGCGCACGTCCTCCACCGTCTTCGACGGGTTGTAGGCGTCGTCCTCGGAGAGCAGGGTGATCTTGCGGCCGTTGACGCCGCCCTTCGCGTTCACCATGGCGAAATAGGCCGCCTCCGACTTGCCGATGGTGGCATAGGCCGAGGCCGGGCCGCTGTAGGGCATGGTCTGGCCGATCTTGATCTCGCGGTCGCTGGCGCCGGGATCGTAGGTGCCCTTGGCCTGCACGGCGAGGTCGCCGGGCGCGACATAGAACATCGCCGCCGCGGCGGCGGCGATCAGGCGGATCAGCATGCTTCCCTCCCTCTTTGCCGCCATGATGGCCTGTCCCCGGCCGTTGCGCAATGCGGGGCAATTGGCGGCTGCCGGGCGGCGTTCCCTTGCGCTAGACTCCGGCCATGAGCGACGGCGGCAAACCCCGCATCACCATCACCTATTGCACCCAGTGCCAGTGGCTGCTGCGCGCCGGCTGGATGGCGCAGGAGCTGCTCGCGACCTTCGCCGACGATCTCGGCGGCGTCACCCTGGTGCCGGCAACCGGCGGCACCTTCCGCATCGAATGCGACGGCGCGCTGATCTGGGAGCGCAAGCGCGACGGCGGCTTTCCCGACGCCCGGGTGCTGAAGCAGCGCGTGCGCGACCGGCTCGACCCGACCCGCGACCTCGGCCATGTCGATCGCGCCTGACGCATGAAGCACAGCGATTTCGCCGAGATCGCCGCCTGGATCACCCAGGCCGGGCTGGAGGGGGCCGAGGAGGCGGCGCTGCTCGCCGGCTTCTGCGACCGGCTCGCGGCGCGCGGCGTGCCGCTCGCCCGCGCTTCGCTGATCGTCGATACGCTGCATCCGGTCTACGAGGGGCGCCTGTTCCCCTGGCGCCGCGGCGAGGGCGCCCTGGCGCACATCGAATACGGTTCCACCAAGGAGGGCGAGCCGCTGGTCCGCTGGCAGAGCAGTCCCTTCTACCGCATGCTGGAGACCGGCGCCTCGCTGATGCGCATTCCGGCGGTGCAGGAGATCGGCCGGCCGCACTATTCGAGCTTCATCGAGCAGCAGCTCCTGGGCATGGTGGAGCTGGTGGCGATGATCTGCCGCTTCGCCGCCGAAGGCGCCATCGGCGAGATGGATTGCGTCTATTCCTACTGGTCGACCGATCGCGCGGGCGGCTTCGACGATGCCGATGTCGCCGCGCTGGAGAAGCTGGCGCCGATGCTGGCGCTGGCGGTGAAGTCCACTTCGCTCGCCCGCATCGCCCGCACCCTGGTGGAAACCTATCTCGGCCGCGATGCCGGCCGGCGCGTGCTCAGCGGCAGCATCGGCCGCGGCGTCGCCGACCGCATCGAGGCGGCGCTCTGGTTCAGCGACCTGCACGATTACACGCGGATTTCCGAGGCCGCCGCGCCGGGCCAGATCATTCCGTTCCTGAACGATTATGCCGACGCCATCATCTCGGCGGTGCACGAGGCCGGCGGCGACGTGCTCAAGCTGATCGGCGACGGCACGCTCGCCATCTTCACCGGCGAGAGCCGCGGCGAGGCCTGCCGCGCCGCGCTCGCCGCCGCCGGCCATGCCCGCGCCGCCGTGGCCGAACTCAACCGCCGCCGGCTGGGCGAGGAACTGCCGACCACGGTGATGTATCTCGGCCTGCATTTCGGCGAGGTCTTCTTCGGCAATATCGGCAGCAAGGAGCGGCTGGATTTCACCGTGGTCGGCCCGGCGGTGAACGAGGTGAGCCGCATCGCCGCGCTCTGCCGCTCGGTCGACCAGTCCCTGCTCGCCTCCTCGGCCTTCGCCGCCGCGCTCGACGAGGCGCGCGGCCGGCTGGTGTCGGTCGGCCGCTATGCGCTGCGCGGCGTCGGCCGGCCGCAGGACCTCTATACCCTCGACCCGGAAGTGCCTGATGGCGACGTCTCCCTGCCGTAGGCTGTCGCACCCGGTGCTTGTTCAGGAGAGCGAATTGTCCGGCATGAATTCCCAGCCGGCGCTCAGGCAGTTCCGGTAGAAGGCCTGGCGCTGCGCCGACAGGCTCGGATCGTGCTTGCCGTCGCCCATGACGTCGATGTCGGCCGCCGACAGACAAGCCCTTTGCAGCGCGGTCCGCCGGCCCGGCGGGGTTGCCGCGGCCGCCGGCGCGGTCGCATCGGAAATGACGGCGGTGTCGGAGCCGGCCGCGGCGGTCGGCGAAACCGAGCAGCCGCCGATGACCAGCAGCATCGCCAGGATGCCGAGGCCGGCAGGCAGGCGGGATCGATGATTGTGCCCGGTGGCGGGGTGCATGATGCGCTCTCTCATGATGCGCTCTCTAATGGCCTGGCCGGCCCGTGCTTGCGCCCCCATGCGGAAAAGGTGAGGGATCATTGCCTGCCGATCAAGCGTCGGCGGCAGCCGGGCGGCCGGCTCACCGCAATGTGAGCGACGGCCTGCTTGCGTCGAGGGTGGCGGCGATGCGTGCGAACACGGCGTGGAACATCGCCTCGGTGAGCTTGCCGGTGTTCGTGTTGTAGCGCGAGCAATGATAGCTGTCGAACAAGGTCAGGCGGTCGGTCAGCCGATGTTCGGCACTGTGCCCGAAGCGAAAAAGGCTGCGGCGAAGACCAAGCGCGGCGAGGGTGGCGTCGTGCGCGATGGTGCCGAGCGCGAGGACCGCCGCGAGGGAGCCGAGCGCGGCGAACTCGGCCTTGAGGAAGCCGTTGCAGGTCCTGATCTCGGCCGGCACCGGCTTGTTCTCCGGCGGCACGCAGCGCACGGCGTTGGCGATGCGGCAGCCGGCGAGGGTCAGGCCGTCGTCGGCGCGCGCGCCATATTCGCCGCGGGCGAAGCCGAATTTATGCAGCGTGCCGTAGAGCAGGTCGCCGGCATAGTCGCCGGTGAAGGGCCGCCCGGTGCGGTTGGCGCCCTTCAGCCCCGGCGCCAGGCCGACGATCAGCAGCCGCGCGTCGAGCCCGCCGAAGCTCGGCACCGGGGCATTGTGGAAATCGGGATAGGCGGCGCGGTTGGTGCGGCGGAAGGCGGCCAGCCGCGGGCAGAGAGCGCAGTCGGGTGCCGGTACGGCGAGGCTCACGCCGTGCGCCGGAAGGGACCGGGGTCGTCGTCCTCGTCTTCCTCGTCGTCGTAATAATGCTGCGCCTGCTGCTGCTGGCGTTGCGCCATGGCCTGTTCGCGCAGCGCCGGATCACGCGCGATCTTCGGCGCCAGCTCCTGCAGCTCCATGAAATGGTCGGCCTGGCGGCGCAATTCGTCGGCCACCATGGGCGGCTGCGAGCGCACGGTCGAGACCACGGTCACCCTGAGGCCCTTGCGCTGCACCGCCTCGACCAGCCGGCGGAAATCGCCGTCGCCGGAGAACAGCACCACATGGTCGAGGTGCTCGGCCATCTCCATGACATCGATGGCCAGCTCGATGTCCATATTGCCCTTGATCTTGCGCCGGCCGGTCGCGTCGGTGAACTCCTTGGTCGGCTTGGTGACCATCGTATAGCCGTTGTAGTCGAGCCAATCGACCAGCGGGCGGATCGGCGAATACTCCTGATCCTCCACCAGCGCGGTATAATAGAATGCCCGGATCAGTTGACCCTTGCCGGCAAATTCGGTTAGCAAGCGCTTGTAGTCAATATCGAAACCGAGAGCACGGGCAGCCGAGTAAAGATTTGATCCGTCGATGAATAAAGCCAGGCGCTCCTGCGGATAGAACATCATGGGCTGGCAACCTCAAAGGCCGGCAGGCGGACAGGAATGGTGAAGTCAGCGGCGAATCAACGCCGGTTCGCACTCACATATCACGGCCGAGGGCGAATGCAAGCAACGATGATGTAGAGTGGCAAGCCATGATTTACATTGGTCTCGGCGCGAATCTACCTTCGGTTGTCTACGGCGAAGCAAGGCACACGCTGGCCGCTGCTGTGGCTCGACTTCGCCGTGATGGTATCGAAATCCTCGGGCAATCGCCCTGGTATCGCACCGCGCCGGTACCGGCCTCCGACCAGCCTTGGTTCGTCAACGGCGTCATCGCCGTGGCCACCGCGCTGACGCCGGCGGCGCTGCTCGCGCTGCTGCAGCAGGTCGAGGCCGACTTCGGCCGGCGCCGGGAGGAAACCTGGGGAGCCCGGGTTATCGACTTGGATCTATTGGCCTATCACGACCTGATCGTCGATCCCGGCGACGATCCGGCCGGGCTGTGCCTGCCGCATCCGCGGCTGCATCAGCGGGCTTTCGTGCTGCGGCCGCTGCTCGACCTCGCGCCCGGCTGGCATCACCCGGTCAGCGGCCGTTCGGCGGCCGAGCTGCTGGCCGCCATCGGGCCGGAACAGGCGACCGAGCCGCTGCCGGCGGCCTGAAGCCCCGCCGCAGCAATACCTTGCGTTTCGCCGGTCGAAGGCATAACTATCATCGGTAAGTCTTGGCTTTTGCGGAGATATCAGCCCGATGGCTCGCGTAACGGTAGAAGATTGCATTGTCCAAGTATCGAACCGCTTTGAGCTGGTCATGCTGGCGGCGCAGCGTGCCCGGGCCATTTCCGCCGGCGCCTCGCTGACCATCGACCGCGACAACGACAAGAACCCGGTGGTGGCGCTCCGCGAAATCGCCGACAAGACCGTGGAGCTCGACCAGTTGCGCCAGTCGGTGGTGAACGGCCTGCAGCGGCATGTCGAGGTCGACGAGCCGGAAGAGGACAACATGGCGGCGCTGATGACCGGCAGCGCCTGGGCCGGCGTGCCGCAAGGCGAGGACGAGACCCCAGAGGGCATTTCCGTCGTCGACGGGGATGAGGCCGACGAGGCCGACGAGCCGGATGCGGCCGCCGACGGCAACGAGGCCTGATCCGGCCTTTCCCACGGCATCACCGGCTTGCGCCTCGACCCCCAAAGCGCATCCGGCGCAAACCTGCTGCTCTGACCGGGGCCGGCGAGGGTGCCGGCCCGCGCTGACCATCGCGCCATGATCCGCCAGGTCGAACTGGTCGAACGGGTCTCCCACTACGACCCGAACGTCGACGAGGACATGCTGAACCGCGCCTATGTCTTCTCCATGCAGGCGCACGGCTCGCAGAAGCGCGCCTCGGGCGATCCCTATTTCTCCCATCCGCTGGAGGTGGCCGGCATCCTGACCGGGATGAAGCTAGACACCGCGACCATCGCCACGGCGCTGCTGCACGACACGATCGAGGACACGCTCGCCACCTACCAGGAGATCGAGCGCCGCTTCGGTCCGGAGATCGCCCGGCTGGTCGACGGCGTGACCAAGCTGTCGCGGCTCGAGCAGCAGTCCGACCGCGCCCGCCAGGCGGAGAACTTCCGCAAGCTGCTGCTGGCGATGTCGAGCGACATCCGCGTGCTGCTGGTCAAGCTCGCCGACCGGCTGCACAACATGCGCACCTTGCGCCACATTCCCGACGCGGAGAAGCGGCGCCGCATCGCCCTCGAGACCATGGAGATCTATGCGCCGCTCGCCGAGCGCATCGGCATGCAGGAGATCAAGGACGAGCTGGAGGACCTGGCCTTCGCCGAGCTCAATCCGGAAGCGCGGCAATCGGTCACCACGCGGCTCGATTTCCTGCGCGAACAGGGCGGCGGGCTGGTCGACCGCATCACCGACCAGCTCAAGCGCACGCTGGCCGAGGCCGGCGTCGAGACCTGGGTGTCGGGCCGGCAGAAGCGGCCCTATTCCATCTGGCGCAAGATGGAGCGCAAGAACATCTCCTTCGAGCAGCTTTCCGACATCATGGCCTTCCGCATCGTGGTCGAGGATGTCGAGGCCTGCTATCGCGCGCTCGGCGTGGTGCACAGCGCCTATCGCATGGTGCCGGGCCGCTTCAAGGACTATATCTCGACGCCGAAGCCGAACGGCTATCGCTCGCTGCACACCACGGTGATCGGGCCGGAGCGCCAGCGCATCGAAGTCCAGATCCGCACGCGCGAGATGCACGAGGTCGCCGATCTCGGCGTCGCCGCCCATTGGCAATACAAGCAGCAGGCGCCGGAAGCCGACAGCAACCAGTACCGGTGGCTGCGCGAGCTGCTGGAAATCCTCGAACATGCCTCCGATCCCGAGGAATTCCTCGAACACACCAAGCTCAGCATGTTCCAGGATCAGGTGTTCTGCTTCACGCCGAAGGGCGACCTGATCAACCTGCCGCGCGGCGCCACGCCGGTCGATTTCGCCTATGCCGTCCATTCCGACGTCGGCGACACCTGCGTCGGGGTCAAGATCAACGGCCGGCTGGTGCCGCTGCGCACCGAACTGCAGAACGGCGACCAGGTGGAGATTCTGCGCTCCAAGACGCAGACGCCGTCGCCGACCTGGGAGAATTTCGTCGTCACCGGCAAGGCGCGCTCGCGCATCCGCCGCTTCATCCGCAACCAGCAGCGCTCGCAATATATCGACCTCGGCAAGGCGATCATGCAGAAGGCCTTCCGCGACGACGGCCACGTCTTCTCGGAAAAGGCCCTCGACAATGCCATCAAGGTGCTCAAGCAGAAGGCGGCCGAGGACCTCTATGCCGCGGTCGGCGACGGCACGCTCACCGGGCGCGCCGTGCTGGAAGCGGTCTTCCCCGGCGAGAAGCAGAAGGAAGAGGCCGAGAACATCGTGCCGCTGGCGCGCGCCCGCGCGCGGCAGGCGAAGGGCGGCGCGGCGCTGCCCATTCGCGGCCTGATTCCCGGCATGGCGCTGCATTTCGCCGGCTGCTGCCATCCACTGCCCGGCGACCGCATCGTCGGCATCGTCAGCACCGGCAAGGGCGTCACCATCCATACCATCGACTGCGAGACGCTGGAGCAGTTCGTCAATACGCCGGAGCGCTGGCTCGACGTCGGCTGGGACACCGACCAGGAACACCCCGAGGTGCATGTCGGGCGCATCGCCACGGTGGTCACCAACGAGCCGGGCTCGCTGTCGTCGCTGTCCACGGTGATCGCCAAGAACCACGGCAATATCATCAACCTGAAGATCACCAACCGGTCGCCGGAATTCTTCGAGATGATCGTCGACATCGAGGTGCGCGACCTCAAGCACCTCACCAACATCATTGCGGCCTTGCGCGCGGATCCCGCGATCAGCTCGGTCGAGCGCGCGCGGGGCTAGGGAGAGACGATGACCAGGGACGAGGTGCTCCGGCATTTTCGCGAAAGCGGCGCCCTGCTGGAAGGGCATTTCCTGCTGACCTCCGGCCTGCACAGTCCGATCTATCTGCAATGCGCCAAGGTGCTGATGCATCCCGACCGCGCCGAGACCTTGTGCCGGGCGCTGGCGGCGAAGCTCGTCCAGCGCTTCGGCAAGAGCTTTGCCGACCTGGTGATCTCGCCCGCCATGGGCGGCGTCGTGGTCGGCTACGAGGTGGCGCGTCAGCTCGGCCTGCCCGCCATCTTCACCGAGCGGGTCGAGGGCGACTTCACGCTCCGGCGCGGCTTCGACATTCCCAAGGGCGCGCGGCTGCTGATGGTGGAGGACGTGGTGACAACCGGCAAATCCTCGCGCGAATGCATCGACTGCGGCACCGCCTTCGGCGGCACGGCGGTTGCCGCCGCCTGCCTGATCGACCGCTCGGACGGGGAGGCCGACCTCGGCGTGCCGCTGGTGGCGCTGGCCGGCTACAAGGTGCCCGCCTATGCGGCCGACGCGCTGCCGCTGGACCTCGCCCGACTGCCGGCGGTGAAGCCCGGCAGCCGGGGGCTCCGGTGACGCCGTGTTCCGCCGCCGCCGTCCCAGGAGCCTGATGGACCGGGCACGCCAGCTCGTCTGGCCGTCGGCCGGCTGGCACCGCACCTTGCGCTATCTGCGCCACCGCATCGCGCGGCTGCCGGGCTCGCCCTACAGCATCGCCGCCGGGCTCGCCACCGGCGTCGCCGTCAGCTTCACCCCCTTCATCGGCCTGCACCTGGTCATCGTCGCGAGCGTCTGCTGGATCATCCGCGGCAATATCGTCGCCGCCGTCGCCGGCACGGCGGTCGCCAATCCCTGGACCCTGCCGCTGATCTGGCTGTGGATCTATTATCTCGGCCGCCTGCTGCTGCCGAGCGGCCGCTACATGCTGTTGCCCGCCGACCTGAACCTCAGCTTCGTGCTCGACCATCCCTGGAACATCCTGGTGCCGATGACCGTCGGCGGCATGCTCTCCGCCGCGGTCGCCTGGGCGCTGACCTATTTCCCGATCCGCGCGGCGGTGGCAGCGCGCCAGGAGCGCCGGCGGGCGCGGCTGCG
>DATKQA010000242.1:0-9824 GCA_035523835.1 Candidatus Sulfotelmatobacter sp. | reverse complement strand
GCGGATGCCAGCGGCCGACCGCTTCCATGGCGAGGCCATAGACCAGGCCGCCGACGCAGGGCACCGCCAGCGGAATCCACCAGGCCAGGTGGCCGGCCTGGGTCGGATGGCGCTCAACGAAGGCGCCGAAGGCCAGCCGCTGCACGCCGTCGACCATCAGCCGCAGCACGATCACGCCGACGCCGGCCAAGGCGCCGACCAGCGCGGCCAGCAGGATCAGAAAGAATTCGTCCTTGCGGACGATACGGCGAATATAGCGCCAGCGGCCTTCCAGCCAGGCGCCTCCGGATTCCGACATGGCCAACTGCCCGTTCGGGCGTGATTTCGCATGCTACGCCATTGGCGTGGCGCGACATTAGCCACTTCGCCCGGCAAAGGCTACCGGCGATCGGCCGCAGCTTGTGACGCCGGCTACCTTTGCGCTTTGCAAGCGCGCCGGATGCCGCGATCATCCGCCCGATGACCGCCCGCCAAATCCTGAAGCGGCTGCTGACCCCGGTCGCCTTGCTGCTGGCGACGCTCTATTTCCTGATCGACGCGCTCTTCCTGCCGATCATCAGGCCGCTGGCCGCGCGGGTGAGCCGGCTGCCGGTCCTGGCCCACGCCGTGACCTGGGTGCGATCGCTCGGCCCCTACGGCTCGCTGGCGCTGTTCCTGGTGCCGGTCATCCTGCTCGAGCCGGTCAAGCCGCTTGGCGCGCTGCTCATCGGCCGGCGCCATGTCGGCGGCGGCCTGCTGCTCATCATCCTCGGCGAGGTGCTCAAGGTCGCCATCGTCGAGCGCCTGTTCCATCTCACGCGCGACAAGCTGATGACCATCCGCGCCTTCGCCTGGTGCTTCGATTTCGCGGCGCGCTGGATCGCCTATCTGCGGGGCTTCCCGGCCTGGCAGGCAGCCGAACGCTGGCTGGAGCGGCTCAGGCGGCTCGGCCGGCAGGCGCTCGCGCGCCTGCGCGCGTGGCTGGCGCGCGGGCCGCTCGCCTGAGCGGCGGGGTACGGCTCAGTCGGCGCTGTCCGATTGGAGCTGGATGTAGTTTTCCAGGCCGACCTTGCCGATCAGGCCGAGCTGGGTCTCGAGGAAATCGACGTGCGCTTCCTCGCCGGCGAGAATCTCGGCCAGGAGGTCGCGGGTGACGAAATCGCGCTGGCTCTCGCAATAGGCGATGCCCTCGCGCAGCGGCGGCATGGCCTTCTGCTCGAGCTGCAGGTCGACTTCGAGGATCTCCTTCACGTTCTCGCCGATCAGCAGCTTGTCGAGGTCCTGCAGGTTCGGCAGCCCCTCGAGGAAGAGGATGCGCTCGATCACCTTGTCGGCGTGCTTCATCTCGTCGACGGATTCCTTGTACTCGTACGCGCCGAGCTTGCCGACGCCCCAATGGCGCAACATGCGCGCGTGCAGGAAATACTGGTTGATCGCGGTCAGCTCGTTCTTCAGCACGGTGTTCAGATATTGCAGGACCGTCGCATCGCCGCGCATCGCCGTCTCCTCATGCCGATCGGGGCCAATCTGCTCCCAGGGGAGAGGAAACCAGCAGATATTTCAAGCCGGCTGTTCGTCTTCCGCAGCCGGCGCGCCGCAGGCCTTGAGGATGTCGCGGACGAGGGGGACGCATTTGCCGCACTGCGGGCGGCAGCCGAGCGCCTTGTAGACCTGGCCGACCGAGCCCGGCTGGGTCGCAGCGCTGCGGCGCACCTGGCCGTCGGTGAAACCGTTGCAGAGACAGATGTACATGCCTTGTCGCCGCCTTTCGCGCCGCCCGATGCGCCCATGACGACCCGCCCCCGGCTCCGTCGCCGGGCCGTTATTGCAAGTCGTTCTCAGTTGCGCTCTCACTATGGCATTCCTGAGAATGCGTCGCAATAGGAAAATCTGGCGGATCGACCGCCCGGCCGCATGGCACCGATGCGCCGGGCGCCGGTCGGCAGGGTCAGATCAGGCCGGCGACGATGTTGATGGTCAGCGCCAGCACGACGACGTTGAAGAAGAAGGCGAGCACGCCGTGGGCGAGCGCGACGCGGCGCAGATGGTGGCTTTCGATCTGCACATCGGAGACCTGGAAGGTCATGCCGATGACGAAGGAAAAATAGAGAAAGTCCCAGTAGTCCGGCGGCCGCTCGCCGGGGAAGACCAGGCCGCCGGCGATGTCGTCGCCGGGCAGATCGTCGTCGCCGTAGTAGCCGTGCGCGTAATGCAGCGCGAACATCGTGTTCATGAACAGCCACGACAGCAGGATGGTGGCGACGGCGAGAAAGAGGTGCAACCCGGACAGGAGGGGATCGGGGTCCTTGACGTGATGAAGCTGGAAGACGATGGCCAGCAGCACGGCAAGGGCGACCATGGCGCTGGCGGTGAGGACGCCGACCTGGCCCTCGTCCTCGATCTGCGCCCGCCGGCGCAGGCCGGCCGGCGTCGATCGCACCATCATCACCCAGGTCGCGGCGATGAACAGCGCGGCGGCGACATCGAAGGCGATCAGCAGCCTGGTCTCGACCCTGAGCCAAGCCGGCAGCAGGAAATAGAGCGCGACGGTCAGCAACGCGGCGAGCGCCAGCCGCGGCCGCTGTCGCAGATGGCGCGTCGCGCCGAGCACGCCGACCCTCACCCGGCAGCCGCTGAAGCTGCCGCGCCGCTCACGAAGTCGGTCTGCGCAGGATCAGACGCTAGCCGTTGAGCGCGATGGAAACCGCCTCGCGCCCCTTCGGCGTTTCGACGACGCGCATGGTGACGAGCTGGCCTTCCGCCAGATGCACCAGCCCGGCCGCGCCCAGCACCGATACGTGCACGAAGATGTCCTTGCCGCCATCCTCGCTGGAGACGAAGCCGAAGCCCTTGTCGCCGTTGTACCACTTCACGGTGCCGACCATCTCGACCGCAGTCGAGGGATCCGGCCGGTAGCGCGGCGGCCGGCTGCCGCCGCCGGGCCGCGGGCCGGAGGCGCGCGGCGCCTCGCTCGCCGTGCTGGCGTCGACCTCGACCACGCGGGTGATCTGCGGTCCCTTGGTGCCCTGGCCGACCTGCACCTTGAGCTTGGAGCCCGGCGCCACGGAATCATGTCCTGAAGCCTGCAGCACGCCGATGTGCAGGAAGGCATCGCCGGAGCCGTCGGCGAGCTCGGTGAAGCCGAAACCCTTTTCCGGGTTGAACCACTTCACCGTCGCATCGAGGATCGGCCCGGTTGGCGGCGACATCTCGCTCGGCCCGCTGTTGTAGGGCCGCTGCGGCGGCGGTCGAAAACCACGCGTGTCATAGGGCGATGGTACGTCATCGTCGAATCCGCGCCGACGCGGGCCGCGGAAATCCCTGCCTTTACCCATTATGCTTGCTCGTCTCCACCGTTCTCCGGCAGATCGCCTTTCGCTGCTTTGCGCCGAGCGGCATCTTCCTGACGCTGCTTCAGCTTCTCTTCCTTCTTCGCCTGTTTGGCCCGGGTTCGTTCAGCCCGCTCTCGGCCATAGTTCGGCTTGAACGCCATCCAAATCTCCTCTGACCGTGCTCGTGTACCACAGTCGGAGACCGTACTGGCACCGCTTTCTGTACCGCCTAGCCTTAGCATGGCGTTCCGCGCGGGCGAAAGCAAGGCCGGCATCGCCAAAAACACCGTTGTCACCATTGTGGCAAAGTCATGACGGAACGTCGGGAAAGGGGCGAAAGCCGCGCCGCTTCAAGGCCCTTGCCGGATGCCGGCGGCCCTGGTCCGGTCCTAATCCAGGCCTATCAAAAAAGCCCAAAGCCGCGCAAATCGCCGCCGCCGCGCCCCATCCCTTCGACCGCAGCTTGCACGCCGCGCCCGGCGCAGAAAATGGCGGCTATGGCGAAACCTGGCTGACGGCCATCCTATGGGATCCGGGCCGTGCAGGGTAAGATCGGGCAACGGTCCACCGAGGTTCACATGAGCCCCATGCCTGCCAGCGGCGTAGAAGACCAGGAACACACCATCGCGGAGCTCCGGCGCGAGAACACGCAGCTTCGCACCGAACGGGACAAGGCGCTGCAATACCAGGCCGCGACCAGCGATGTCTTGAAGGCCCTCAGCAATCAGGCCTTCGATCTGAAGTCGGTTCTGGCCACCCTCATCGAGACGGCCGTCCGCCTCTGCAACGGCAAGATGGCCTTCATCTATCGTCGCTATGACGATCTCTACCGGCTTGAGGTGTCGGTCGGATTCAGTCCCGAGTTTCATGCCTACATGGCCAGCGTCTCGGTCGCTCCGGGGCGCGGTTCGATGGTCGGGCGGGTGACGCTGGCGGGCGAGGCCGTGCACATCATCGATGCCGCCAGCGATCCGGACTACACTTGGCGGGAGGCGCAGGAGGGCGGCCGCTATCGCTCGATGCTCGGCGTGCCGCTGTTGCGCGAGGGCCAGACGCTCGGCGTCATTTCGGTTGTCCGCGATGTCGTGGAGCCTTTCAGCGAGGCGCAGATCGAGCTGATGAAGTCGTTCGCCGACCAGGCGGTCATCGCCATCGAGAATGCCCGGCTTCTCACCGAATTGCGCGTACATACCGAGGAAATCGCCGAATGGAACCGCGAGCTGGAGGCGCGCGTCGCCGCGCAATTGGCGGAACTTGAGCGGGCCAGGAAACTGCGGCGCTTCCTGGCGCCGCAGCTAGCCGACCTTATCGTCGCGCAAGGCGATGAGAGCATTCTGGAAAGTCATCGCCGCGAAATCGTCGTGGTGTTTTGCGACCTGCGCGGCTTCACCGGCTTTGCCGAACGCGCCGAGCCGGAGGAGGTCATGGCCTTGCTCGGCGACTATCACGCGGCGCTCGGGCCGATCATCGCCCGCTTCGAGGGCACGCTCGACCATTACGCCGGCGACGGGATCATGGTCTTCTTCAATGACCCGGTGCCCACCCCCGAGCCGGCGAAGCGGGCGATCGAGATGGCGCTGGCGATGCGTGACGCGGCCCGGGCGCTGCTGAAGACGTGGCGCGAGCATGGGCACCAGATCGGCTTCGGCGTCGGCATCGCGCAGGGATACGCGACGCTTGGCCAGATCGGCTTCGCCGAGCGCATGGACTATACCGCGATCGGCACCGTGACCAACCTTGCCGCCAGGCTCTGCGGCGAAGCCAAGGACGGGCAGATCCTGATCAGCCGCCGCGTCGCCAACGCCGTCAAGGACAGCGCGGTGCTGGAAGAGATCGGCGATCTCTCCTTGAAGGGCCTGAGCCAGGCGGTCGCGGTCTTCAATATCGCCGGATCAGACCCGCGATGATCGCGCCTCGGTGCGGGCCGCCGGCGCGCGCGATGATGGCCGTCGCCATTGTGGCAAAGTCGTGACGGCACGCAGGAAACGGGGCAGAAAGTGCACCGCTTCAAGGCCCTTGCCGGACGCCGGCGGCCATGGTCCGGTCATAATCCGTGCCTATCACAAAGCCGCGCAAATCGCGACCGCGCGGGGTCGTTCGGTGGTATGGTGCCGCCGGAGGGGTTGCGCCGATCAGGCCTGATCCATGCGAGTGCTGCGATTTCTCGGCTTCCTGCTGACCCTGGTCGTGTTCCTGGCGCTCGCCGGCGCCGGGGCGGTGTTCTATGCCTTCTGGCATTACGGCCGCGGCCTGCCGGACTACGAGCAGCTCGCCAACTACGAGCCGCCGGTCACCACCCGCGTGCATGCCGGCGACGGCCGGCTGATCGCCGAATATGCCCGCGAGCGGCGGCTGTTCGTGCCCATCGACGCCATCCCAAAGCGGGTGATCGAGGCCTTCCTCTCGGCCGAGGACAAGAACTTCTATACCCATGCCGGCGTCGATTTCCTCGGCATCGCCCGCGCCATCGTGCAGAACGCCAGCAACAAGCTCGAAGGCGACAACCGCCGCCCCGTCGGCGCCTCCACCATCACCCAGCAGGTGGCAAAGAACTTCCTGCTCGGCAACGAGGTGTCCTATTCGCGCAAGGTCAAGGAGGCGATCCTGGCCTTCCGCATCGAGCGCGCCTTCACCAAGCAGCGCATCCTCGAACTCTACCTGAACGAGATCTATCTCGGCTACGGCGCCTACGGCGTCGCCGCGGCGGCGCTCTATTACTTCGACAAGCCGCTGGATCAGCTCTCCGTCGCCGAGGCGGCCTATCTCGGCGCCCTGCCGAAGGCGCCGAACAACTACAACCCGCAGCGCTATCCCGAGCGGGCCAAGGCGCGGCGCGACTGGGTGATCGACCGCATGGCCGAGGACGGCTATATCAGCGCCGCCGAGGCCGAAGCGGCCAAGCGCGAGCCGCTCAGCGTGCGCATGCGCAACGACGTCGAGTTCGCCGCCAAGGCCGACTGGTTCGCCGAGGACGTGCGCCGCGAGCTGGTGGCGCGCTACGGCGAGGCCAAGCTCTATGAAGGCGGCCTCAGCGTGCGCACCAGCCTTGATCCGCAGCTCCAGGCGCTGGCCGACAAGGCGCTGCGCGACGGGCTGGTGAACTACGATCGGCGGCACGGCTGGCGCGGCCCGGTGGCGCGGCTGCATCCCGCCGCCAACTGGCCCGCGCAACTGGCCCAGGTGGCGGCGCCGCCCGGTGCCGATCCCTGGCGCCTGGCGCTGGTGCTGGCGGTCGAGCCGGCCTACGCGCAGATCGGCTTCGCCGACGGCCGGCGCGGCCGCATCCCGATGGCCGACATGAGCTGGGCGCGCGCCTGGAAGAAGAACCAGGAGCTCGGCCCGCCGGTGCACCAGCCGAGCGACGTGCTTGCCGTCGGCGACGTGGTGCTGGTCGAGCCGGCGGCTGCGGCAGTGCCGGCGGCGGCGGCCGGCAAGGCTGCCGCAACCAGGGAAGCCGCGAGCAAGGCTGCTGCTGTCGAAGCCAAGGCCGCCGCCGATACCTATGTGCTGCGGCAGATTCCCGATGTCGGCGGCGCCATGGTGGTGATGGATCCGCATACCGGGCGCGTGCTGGCGATCGTCGGCGGCTGGAGCTACGGCGGCAGCCAGTTCGACCGCGCCACCCAGGCGCTGCGCCAGCCCGGCTCGTCGTTCAAGCCCTTCGTCTATGCCGCCGCGCTCGACCACGGCTTCACCCCCTCGAGCCTGGTGCAGGACGAACCCTTCGTGCTCGACCAGGGGCCGGGCCTGCCGAAGTGGAAGCCGAGCAACTTCGAGCACCGGTATCACGGCCCGACCACCTTGCGGAACGCGCTGGAGAAGTCGCTCAATCTGGTCACCGTGCGGGTGGCGCAGTCGATCGGCATGGCGGTGGTGGCGGACTATGCCAAGCGCTTCGGCGTGGTCGACGACCTGCCGCTCCAGCTTTCCATGGCGCTCGGCGCCTGCGACACCACCTTGCTGAAGATGACCACCGCCTATTCCGAGTTCGTCAACGGCGGCAAGAAGGTGGTGCCCTCGCTGATCGACCGCGTCCAGGATCGCAACGGCCGTACCATCTTCCGCCATGACGACCGGCCGTGCCCGGGCTGCAACGTCGACGCCTGGAACAACCAGCCGATGCCGGTCATCCCCGACGACCGGCCGCAGGTGATCGATGCCGGCACCGCCTACCAGATCGTCTCCATGCTGCAGGGCGTGGTGGAGCGCGGCACCGGCGTGCGTATCCGCGAGCTCGGCCGGCCGCTGGCCGGCAAGACCGGCACCACCAACGGCCCGAACGACACCTGGTTCATCGGCTTCAGCCCCGACCTGGTGGCCGGCGTCTATGTCGGCTTCGACCAGCCGCGCTCGCTCGGCGAGAAGGAGCAGGGCGCCACCGTCGCGGTGCCGATCTTCAAGGAATTCATGGGCGACGCGCTGAAGGACGTGCCGGCCATTCCCTTCCGCATCCCGCCGGGGGTGCGCCTGGTGCGGGTCGACGAGGCGACCGGCGCACCGGCCATGCCGGGCGATCGCAACGTCATCCTGGAAGCCTTCAAGCCCGGCACCGAGCCCGGCGCCGACCGGGTGGTGCTGGACGGCTCCGCCCCCGACGAAGGCGGCTTCAAGCCCGCCGCCGCGCCGGCTGCGGCCACCGCGCCGCTGTCGACGCCGAGCACCAACGGCCTGTACTGAGTACTGGCAGGGCCGCAAATTCCGCCGACGCAACGCTGTGGCCGCGAAGCTATGATGGCGCGTCCGCTATCGCCAGGACCAGGGGAAGCAATATGCACGATTTGCTCATTCGCGGCGGCACGGTGGTCGACGGCACCGGTGCGCCGGCGCGCACCGCCGATATCGCGGTCGCCGGCGACAAGATCGTCGGCATCGGCCGCGGCCTCGGCCCGGCCCGGCGCGCGATCGCGGCGGACGGCCTCCTGGTCACGCCGGGCTTCGTCGATATCCATACCCACTACGACGGCCAGGCGACCTGGGATGCCTATCTCACGCCGTCCTCCTGGCACGGCGTCACCTCGGTGGTGTTCGGCAATTGCGGCGTCGGCTTCGCGCCGGTGCGCCCGGGCAGCACGCCGTTTCTGATCAATCTCATGGAAGGGGTCGAGGACATTCCCGGCACGGTGCTGGCCGAGGGCGTCAGCTTCGAGTGGGAATCCTTCCCGCAGTATCTCGACGCGCTCGCCGCCATGCCGCGCGTGGTCGATGTCGGCGCCCAGGTGCCGCATGCGGCGCTCCGCTTCTACGTGATGGGCGAGCGCGGCGCCGATCACGCGGCGACGCCGAGCGAGGCCGAGCTCGACCATATGGGCCGCCTGTTGGAACAGGCGCTCAGGGCCGGTGCGCTCGGTTTCACCACCTCGCGCACCACCAAGCACAAGGCACGCGACGGCCGGCTGACGCCGAGCCTGAGCGCGCGCGAGCCGGAGCTTTTCGCGCTGGCGCGGGCGATGCGGCGCGCCGGGCGCGGCGTGCTGGAGGTGAATTCCGACTTCGGTCCCGGCGAGTTCGAAGCGCTGCGCGCGGCGGCGGCGGTCGCCGGCCGGCCGCTGTCGTGCCTGCTGATCCAGATCGACAGCGATCCCGACCGCTGGCGCGAGACGCTTGCCGGCATTCACGCCGCGCGCCGCGCCGGCCTCGACGTCAATGCGCAGATCGGCTGCCGCCCGATCGGCATCATTCTCGGGCTGGAGGCGACGATCCATCCCTTCACCACGCATCCGCTGTGGCGGGCGATGCGCCACCTGACGCCGGCGGAACGGCTGGCGCGCCTGCAGACTGACGCCGAGCTCCGCCGCAGGCTGGTGCAGGAGCGGCCCGACGACGGTCATGCGCGCTGGATCGCCGGCGTGCTGCAACGCGCCTTCGCCATCGGCGAGCCGCTCGACTACGAGCCCGACATGGCGCAGAGCGTGGCCGCGCGCGCCGCCGCGGCGGGACGCGATCCCTTCGACCTCGCGCTCGAGCTGATGCTGGCCGGCAACGGCACCGGCCTCCTGCTGCATCCCTTCGAGAACTACAACGCCGGCAATCTCGAGGTGGTGCGCGAGATGCTGGTGGACGAGGCGACGGTGATGGGCGTCGGCGACGGCGGCGCCCATGTCGGCACCATCTGCGATGCCAGCGCGCCGACCTACCTGCTTTCGCACTGGGCGCGCGACCGCCGCCGCGGCGAGCGGCTGCCGCTCGAGTTCCTGGTGCGCAAGCAGACGCGCGATACCGCCACGGCCTATGGCCTCGCCGACCGCGGCGTGCTGGCGCCCGGCTTCAAGGCCGACATCAATGTCATCGATTTCGGCCGCCTCGGGCTGAAGAAGCCGGAAGTGGTCTACGACCTGCCGGCCGGCGGCCGGCGCCTGGTGCAGCGGGCGGAAGGCTATCGCCACACCTTCGTCGCCGGCGTGGAGACCCTGCAGAACGACGCGCATACCGGCGCGCTGCCCGGCAGGCTGCTGCGCTGAAGCCGCCCCTTTGACTTATGCGGCCGGGCTGATTACCTTCGCCGCGTTTTTTTGC
>DATKQA010000241.1:0-4625 GCA_035523835.1 Candidatus Sulfotelmatobacter sp. | reverse complement strand
TTCGTCCATGATCAGGTCGAGCACGTAGTATTCGACGAAGAACTCCGTCTGGTGCTTGAGGCACTGCTGGTAGAGCGTGTGCAGCATGGCATGCCCGGTGCGGTCGGCGGCGGCGCAGGTGCGCTGCGCCGTGCCCTTGCCATAGTGCGTGGTCATGCCGCCGAAGGCGCGCTGATAGATCTTGCCGTTTTCCAGCCGCGAGAAGGGCACGCCGAAATGCTCGAGCTCGAGCACCGCCGGCACGCCTTCGCGGCAGAGATATTCGATGGCGTCCTGGTCGCCGAGCCAGTCGGAACCCTTCACCGTGTCGTACATATGCCAGCGCCAGTCGTCCTCGCCCATGTTGCCGAGCGCCACGCCGATGCCGCCCTGCGCCGCCACCGTGTGGCTGCGGGTCGGAAACACCTTGGAGACACAGGCGACCTTCAGGCCGCTTGCGGCGATGCCCATGGTCGCGCGCAGGCCGGAGCCGCCGGCGCCGACAACGACGACATCGTAGGTGTGATCGGTGATCGGATAGGTTTCGGCCATGACGGTTCAAGCTCCGAATACGAAGCGCAGCACCGACAGCGCCGCGGCGAGGCCGACGGCGATGCATGCAAAGGTGAGCAGCACCACGCCGATGAACTTCCACCGCTCGCCGTGCACATAGTCTTCGATGATCACCTGGCCGCCGAGCTTCAGATGCCAGAAGCCGGCGAAGATCAGGAGCAGCGTGATGCCGGCCGGCACCGGCCGGCCGAGGGTGGCGATCACCGTGCTGCGGTCGGCGCCGGTCAGGCTTACCATGCAGGCGACGAACAGCAGCACCAGCGGGATCAAGGCCAGCGCCGTCATGCGCTGGCGCAGCCAATGTTCGGTGCCGTCCTTGGCGCTGCCGAGGCCGCGGGCGCGGGCCAGTGCGTTGCGGTACTTCATTTCAGCCTCGCATCGAATAGCCGGCGAGCCAGGCGATCACCGTCAGCAGCACCGAGGCGATCACCACGGCCCAGCCGCTCCTGTCCACCGTCGGCAGGTCGAAGCCGTAGCCGGCGTCCCAGGCGAGGTGCCGGATACCGTTGCAGAGATGGTAGAACAGCGCCCAGGAGAAGCCGAGCAGGATCAGGCGGCCGATGATCGAGGCGATGAAGCCCTGCACGACGGCGAAGGCCTGCGGTCCGCTCGCGGCGGCGATCAGCCACCAGGCGAGCAGCAGCGAGCCGATGCCGAGGGCGGCGCCGGTGATGCGATGCAGGCCGGAAAGAACCGAGCTGATTTGCAGTTTGTAAATCTGCAGATGCGGAGAGATCGGACGTTCGACGTTCGCCATGGGGGGCCTTGAAAGAAAAGACAGCCGAGCGGCTGTCCAGGCCCGATACTAGTCCTGAGAGGGCGTTAGTCAACCGCCCCCTGGCCGCTCGGAATGCTACGGAAAGTGCCCGGGTGGTTCTGCGCCGGCGGCCAAACTGGCCCTTTGCCGGCAGGCGCGCTCGGCGATAATCCGCCCGGAAACAGCGGGCGGAGCAGGTACGACATGAGCGAGCACCAAAACCATCTCGGCCAACCGATCGGCTTTCCCCTGCCGGGCTGGACGGCGCGGCCGCGGCCGCCGCGGACGCCGCTTGCCGGCCGCTTCTGCCGGGTCGAGCCGATCGACGTCGCCCGCCATGCCGACGATCTGCATGCCGCCTACAGCCTCGACAGGGAAGGCCGGCTGTGGACCTACCTGCCCTACGGGCCGTTCGCCACCGCCGATGCCTACCGGACCTTCGTCGGCAAGACCTATCTGAAGGACGATCCGCTGTTCCATGCCATCGTCGACACGGTGAGCGGGCGCGCCGTCGGCGTCGCCAGCCTGATGCGCATCGACCCCGCGCCCGGCGTGATCGAGGTCGGCGGCATCGCCTACAGCCCGCTCCTGCAGCGCACGCCGGCGGCGACCGAGGCCATGTTCCTGTTGATGCGGCGCGTGTTCGACGAACTCGGCTATCGCCGCTACGAATGGAAATGCGATCTGCTGAACGCGCCCTCGCGTGCCGCGGCGCAGCGCTACGGCTTCCGCTTCGAAGGCATCTTCCGCCAGGCGACGGTCTACAAGAACCGCAGCCGCGATACCGCCTGGTTCTCCATCCTGGACCGCGAATGGCCGGCGATCAAAATCGCCTTCGAACGCTGGCTCGCGCCGGAGAATTTCGACGCGTCGGGCCGCCAGCGCCAGAGCCTGTCGAGCCTCACGGGGCCGCTTTTGGAGCGCGCGGCGCCGTAGCGCCCCCCGCTCCAGAAGCGGCGAGGAAAGCGGCTACTCGGCCGCCTGCACCTCGATCTTCTTCATGGTGCCGCCATAGCGCTCCTTGAACGCCGTGGTGTCGATCTCCTCGAGCTCGATCCCGCGGTTGATGACTTTCTCCTTCCAGGCCAGCAGCTCGGGATGCGCCGCCTGGAATTCCGGCATGACCTCCTTGGCGAACAGCTCCAGAGACTCGCAGATATGTTCGTGGGTGTTGCGGCCCGCCTGGTTCAGCAGCACGACCTGATCGATGTTCGAGGTCTGGAACTTGCGGAGCTTCTTGCGGATGGTGTCGGGCGAACCGATCAGGCCGCCGCGCAGCGCGCTGGCATGCGCCTCCGGATTGGCCTGCTTCCACTTGTTGTACTCGTCCCACATGTTGACGGTGCCCGGCGGCGGCCGCTGGCGGCCGGTGGAGGCGCCGTAGTAGCGCAGCGAGAACTGGAAGAAGGTCTCGCCGTCGGCGCGGGCGCGGGCCTCCTCGTCGGTCTTGGCGCACATGAAGAAGGACACCAGCGCGATATTCGGATTAGTGTCGTAGTCGGCGAGCTTCTTCTGCCGCTTCACGAAGGCGTTGTAGTAGGCATGCACCCAGGCGTGGGCGGCATCGGCCGAGACGAACTGGAAGCCGAGCGCGCCCATGCCCCATTCGCCGCACTTGGCCAGCGTGTCGAGCTGCGAGCAGGCGACCCAGAGCGGCGGATGCGGCTTCTGCATCGGCTTCGGCAGCACGTTGCGCAGCGGCATGTCGAAATACTTGCCGTGATGTTCGCTGCCGCCGTCCTTGAACATGGGGATGATGGCCTGCACCGCCTCCTCGAAGATCTCCCGCTTGTTCTCCATGGTGACGCCGAACGGCTCGAGCTCGGTGATCGAGGCGCTTTCGCCCATGCCGAATTCGCAACGCCCGCTCGACAGCAGGTCGAGGCAGGCGATGCGCTCGGCCACGCGCGCCGGGTGGTTGGTAGTCACCTGGTAGATGCCGTGGCCGAGGCGGATGCGCCGGGTGCGCTGGCTCGCCGCGGCAAGAAAGGATTCCGGCGCCGGCGAGTGCGAAAATTCCTCGAGGAAATGGTGCTCGACCTCCCAGGCATAGTCGTAGCCGAGCTTGTCGGCCAGCTCGACCTGGTCGAGCGCGTTCTGGTAGAGCCGGTGCTCGTCGCCCGATTGCCACGGCCGCGGCAACTGCAGCTCGTAAAAAATGCCGAACTTCATGCACGCTTCTCCCGTTCCTTCACTTTTTGCCGAACCCATCTTAGGGCGCGGCGCATGCTTGTCCACTGCGGGGCCGAGCGGCCGACCGTTCAGGCATCGCGCCAGCCTGCCGCCGGCGCCGCAAGCACGGCGGCGGCTGCCACGGCCAGCAGCGCGATGGCGCCGTAGCCGACGCCGTAGCCGTGCCCGAGGCCGATGGTGAGCGCGAAGCCCGAAGGGAGGATCATCACCCCGGCGAACATGGCGGCGGCGCCGAGCCCGGTTGCCTCGGTGCGGCGCGCCCTGCCGAGCCGGGCATATTCGGCGAAGGCGATGCCGGTGAAGCCGCTGGCGGTGGCGCCGGCGACGACGCAGACCGCGAAGATCGGCAGGATCGTCCAGGCGGCGCTGAAATCGCCGGCGAGCAGTGCCGCCCCGGCCATGACGACACCCTGAACCACCATGAGCCAGCGTGCCGCGACGAAGCGATCGGCCATCCAGCCCCAGATCGGCCGGCTGACCGCACCGGCGGTCTGGTAGACGGCGAGCGCCTGGCCGGCGCGCACGAGATCGAGGCCGACGATCCCGGTCAGATGCATGGTCATGAAGGAGATGAAGCAGAGCTGCACGCCGGAATAGACGAAGCAGGCGAGCGAAAGCCGCCGGAGCGGCGCATTGTCGCGGAGCAGGTGCAAGGGGCGCAGCGCATTGCCGAGCGACAGGGGATAGCGCGGATTGCGATCCGCATCCCAACGGCGGCGCGGCAGTTCCAGGACGACGAGGAGCAGCAGGCTCGGAATCAGTTGCACCAGCAGCGCCGGCCGCCACCCCGCGGCCACCACGATGGGCGGCAACAGGAAGGCGCCGAGCACGCCGCCGAGCGGCACGCCGACCTGGCGGATGGACAGCAGCAGATTCACGTTCGCCATAGACTTGCCGGCGACCAGCAGGTGCGTGCTGGCGGGCGCCGTGGCGCCATAGGCAAGGCCGAGGAATACGGCGCTGCAGGCAAAGCCCGGCAGGCTGCCGAGCGTTGCCGTGAGCAGCATGGCCGGCACGGCGAACATCACCCCCTGCGCGACGCGGACCGCGCCGAACCGGTGGATGAAGCCCGGCGACAGCACGGCGGAGATGATGCCGACACCATAGACGGTGGCGATGAAAT
>DATKQA010000240.1:0-5008 GCA_035523835.1 Candidatus Sulfotelmatobacter sp. | reverse complement strand
AGCAGCAGAACGGGCACCAAAGAACTCGTCCGCCGCATGATATAGTAGGTGTCCCCGGACCCTAATCGTCTATATGGTAGTCTACTAATCGCCTATGCGATCCGCAAGCGTACCCACCGCGATGCCAAAAAAGTATGAACGGTTCCATTTCAGGATCGAGCGGAAGTTGTCGTAGACCAGATAGGCGGTGTTGCGCCCCTCCTCCGGCAGGATGACGGAGCCGGTCAGGCCGGCCTTCAGCGGCAGGGCGCCGCCATCGATGCGCCGCAAGCCCTCGGCGGTCCACGCCGCGATCGGCTTCGCCACCTTGAGATCGGCATCCGCCGGATTGAAGCGGGCCGGCACCTGCACGGCACGACCCCAGGTCTGGTCGATGCGCCAACCGGCCTGCGCCAGATAATTCGCCGCGGAAGCCAGCACATCCGCCTTGGAATGCCAGATGTCGGGCCGGCCGTCGCCGTCGAAATCGACCGCATAGCGCAGGTAGCTCGAAGGCATGAACTGGCTCTGCCCCATTGCGCCGGCCCACGACCCGAGCATGTCTTGCGGAGCGATCTTGTCTTGATCCACGATCTTCAGTGCGGCAATCAATTCCGAACGGAAATAAGAACTTCGCCGACCGTCATAAGCTAAGGTAGCAAGCGAAGGAATGATACGGTACGTGCCGGCCAGCCGGCCGAAGTCGCTTTCGATGCCCCACAGCGCGACAATGAAGCGCGCCTGCACCTGGAAGCGCCGCGTGATGGCGCCGAGCAGCGCCTGATTGTCGTGCATCATCTTCCTGCCGCGCGCGATCCGGTCGGCGCTGACCACCTTGCTCAGATAGTCGGGAAAGCTCAGGGTGAATTCCGGCTGGCGCCGGTCGAGCTCAATGACGCGGGGGATCGGCTCGACGCCGTTCATTGCCTTGTCGACGGTGGCGGGCGAGATGCCGTCCGCGATGGCCTCCCGGCGAAAGTCCTCCAGCCAGACAGCGAAAGATTGATCGGCGGCGAATGCCGGATGGAAGCGCACGGCCAGCGCCGCAGCAACCAGGCCTATGCGCAGAATCGAGAGTGCCAATTCGCCCTCCCCGGCCGCCCGTCACGGTGCCGGAAACAATGCGTTGGTGTAGCCCTCGATTCGGTAGGCAAGCAAGCCCAACCATTCCTTCGTGGCATTGTCGATGCTGGAAAGGTCGCCGGTGAAGCTGATCGCCGGCGCGCCGCCGGTGCGATAGTCGACCGGCCAAGGCAGCACCGGCCAGCCGACCGCGCGAAAGCAGCCGACCGCACGCGGCATATGCATTGCCGAGGTGATCAGCAACCAGGTCTCGCCGGGGCGCGGCGCCATCTGCCGATAGCTGAACAGCGCGTTCTCGTGGGTATTGCGCGATCGGCCCTCGTATTCGATGCGAGTGAGATCGGGCGCAAAGTCGGCGAAGAATTGGCGCGCGACGTCGGCTTCGCTCTCAGCGCCGGGAAACAAGGCGCCATTGCCGCCGGTGAACAGCAGGCGCGCCTGCGGGTAGCGCCGCGCCAGGCTGACGAAGGCCAGCATGCGCTCGACCGACTGGTTGAAGGCCGGCCGGTTGTGCGCCGTCGCGCGATCGGGCGCAAGGGCGCCGCCCAGCACGATGATGCCATCAACGCGGGGCGGTGCCTCGCGCGGCGGGGCGAATCGCGCCTCCAGCGGCGCACCCAACCAGTCGCCGATGGGCAGGAACGCCACAGCCAGGCCGGCGAGCGTCACGAACGTCACCAGGAACCGGCCGAGCCTGGCGGTGCGCCGCCACAGCAACGCGGCACCAACCGCCAGCCCCAGCAGGAAGAGATTGCCGGGATTGACCAGCACCCACAGCACCTTGGAGAGGACGAAGCTCATCGGTGGCTAGTGGTCCGATTCTAACATTCGCATCCCGTTCCGGCAGGATCACCCTGCGAATGTTGGAATCAAAGGACCACTAGCAAGTATAGATTGCCAGTGGAGTTTTGGATTTGGCATTCGCCGCGCGAGGCTACGGCAAGGTGGGTGGCGAATGTCAAACCCACTGCACTAGATAGCGGCCGTCCGCCGGCGCCGCAACAACCGGCTGCGGCGACGTGGACCGTCAGCCTTCGAGCTCGCGATAGATCACTTTGGCGACCTTGAGCAGTTCGCTGCGGCCCATTTCCCCGGCGAGCGCATAGCCGATCGTGCCGTCGACCCAATAGCAGACCACGACATTGCCGTCCTGCACCCAGCGGAAGGCGGTTTCCGCCGGCCGCTGGCGATTGATGCGCAGGTACAAGGTCACGCGCCGGCCTTGCGCGTCTTCATACATGAATTGCGCCGCCGGGGTCGACGTGTCGGGCAGCAGCCGGCCGCCCATCAGGGTGAAGCCGACCTCGGTAAGCACCGGCGCCTTGATCGGCACGCCCAGCCGCTTCGACAGCCAGGCCACCAGATGATCCTCCTGCGGCGCGCCGACCTCGACCGGATGGCGGACCTCCGGCGCATAGGTGGCATGGGCGACGGCGGCGTCCTCCGGCCAGCCGGCGAGCGCGCTGCCGCCGGCAGCATAATTCCGCGCCAGGCCCCAGCCGATCCCGGTCCCGATCGCCAGCAGCAGCACGGCGGCGGCAGCCTGCCAGAGGATCCGCTGCGCGCGCGACCGCGGGCGGCGGCGCAGCGCGGCCGGCACCGGCTCGCGCAACACCGGATCATAGACCGCGTGCAGCGCCGCATTCTGCTTGGCATAGGCCTCTGCCATCTGCGCCAGCAGCGGGTCCCCGGCCAGCCGGCTCTCGAACGACGCGCGCGCGGTTGCATCGGCCTGCCCGTCCACGTAGGCGTGCAATTCGTTTTCGTCCGACTCGTCCATCGTCCTGCTCATGACGACATCTTCGCGGCCATGTCGCCGCCCTTCTCGGTCATCTGCCGAAGCCGCTCCCGCCCGCGCGCCAGCCGCGACATAACGGTACCGATCGGCAGGGCCAGCACCTCAGCCGTTTCGCGGTAGGTCAGTCCTTCCAGCCCGACCAGCAGCAGCACCGCACGCTGGTCCTCCGGCAGGCGATGCAACGCGGCCACGGTGCTGCGGAACTCGGCGAGCTGCTCCTGGATCGGCTGCACCCCGCCGCCGATCTCCCATTCCTGCAGCTCGGCACGATCGGGGCGATTCGCCTGGCGGCGCCGGGCATTGACGTGAAGATTGTGCATGATGGTGAACAGCCAAGCCCGCATGTTGCTGCCGCGACGCCACAGGTGCAGCCGCCCCCAGGCGCGCTCCAGGCAGTCCTGAACCAGATCGTCGGCCTGATCGGAATTGCGGGTCAGAGCTCGTGCATATCTCCTAAGGCGCGGTATCAGCTCTACAATCTGCTGATCCCTATCGTCGGTGAGCGACATGGCGCCGGCCGTTCAGGACCGCCGGCCGAAGCTGCAACCAGCGCCGCAGCCTGCGCCGCGAGAAACCGCCAGCCTGTAGCCGCCACCCGCCATGTTCCGCCCCCGATGCGGCCCGCACGGCCGTCACTGCGTCCCTTCTGCAAACACCATTATTCTGCCTTTATTCCGTGTTGAATAGGCCGGCAGGGAGCGGGCGCCGATCGGGCCACTGCCTTTAGGGCGGAACCCCCGTCCCGGCGAGCCGTTTTCAATGTATGCCGTGTTGTTCGCATAGCGTGTTCGCCGTCACAACGGAGACGCAGGATTAAGCCGACGGCAACGTGCAATGAAAGACGACCCCGGCCGAACCCGCCTATCGTTTGTCACTTGGCGGTTAATTCGTGCGATCCTACATTGGTCGGCGCCTCGCCTGTTCCACCAACCTGGTAGCCTGGCCGCCGACAAGGAGGCGAACGTGTTGCGGACTATCGCTATACTATCCCTGGCCTTGATCGCGTCTCTGGCGATGGCGGCCGGCCTGCCGACCACTGCCAATGCGCGCGTGTTCGTTGGCGTCGGTATCGGTGTGCCCGGCCCCTTCTATTACCCGCCGCCGGTCTATTATGCGCCGCCGCCGGTCTATTATGCGCCCCCGCCGCCGGTCTATTATGCGCCGGCCCCCGTTGTGACCTACGCGCCGCCCCCGGCACCTGCCGCCGCACCGGCGCCGGCGCCAACCAGCAGCAATTGCCGACAGTACAACGGCGACGCCACGATCGACGGCGCCAACCAGCCGTTCTATGGCACCGCTTGCCTGCAGTCGGACGGCAAGTGGCATATCGTCAACCAATAGCGTCGATCGCGGGGCCGCTTCGTCGTTTCGGCGATCGCGAGCGATAGCCGCAAGTCGCCATCGGTCTTGCCCGACGAGGCGACGGCTTGCGGCGGCGAGCCCGACAGGCTTCCGACATGGGGATGCGCACCTTCCTATTCTCGGCATCGCTGGCCGTGGCGGTGTGCCTCGGCCTGAGCGGGCAGGCGCAGCAGCGCGCCGACCGCTGGCGCGATGATGGCCATTGGCACGGCGACATCCGCAATTTCCATGGCCGCGACCTCGCCATCTGGCGCGGTGGCCACTGGATGCACGGCACCCACGGCGGCCGCCTTGGCTGGTGGTGGGTGGCTGGCGGCGGCTGGTATTTCTATCCGGCGCCGGTCTATCCTTATCCCGATCCCTATGTCCCGCCGGCGGTCGTGGTTCCCGCCGCGCCGGCGCCGGCGGCGCCGCGCTACTGGTACTATTGCGCCAATCCCCCCGGCTACTTCCCTTACGTGCCGCAGTGCAACGGGAGCTGGCAGGCGGTCGTGCCGCGGCCGCAGCCCCCACCTCCGCCGCCGGGCTGAATCCGGCCGCATCAACCCGCTACTCCCCGGCGGATTGTTTCTCTATAGTTCCGGGCGATTGAGCTGACGGCGGCGTCAGGGTTGAACCGATCCGCTGAGACGATCGGGCAACAGGGTTGCGTGGGGAGGAGGAAGGCATGGCCGTGGCGTCGACATCGGATGCCGAAAGCCTGCCCGCTGCCGATGCGCCATGGCGTTTCCGCTGTCCTTCATCGACAGAGCATTCCGCCGGATCGGGCTGGCACGCACCCCTGCC